>NZ_JBFUAA010000007.1:0-241327 GCF_056406495.1 Arthrobacter sp. P1_B9 | reverse complement strand
ACTTGCATGTGTTAAGCACGCCGCCAGCGTTCATCCTGAGCCAGGATCAAACTCTCCGTTGAAGTAAAACAGACACAACATGCGCCCCCGGGAAAACGGGATGCACACGCTGCACAAAATTTGAAACCAGCCAAATAACACCAGACCACACCACGGGGTGGCGGGCCCGGCAAATTCAACCAATTCAATACAATAAATTGGTATCAACAAACTTGGCACACTATTGAGTTCTCAAACAACAGACACATTCGAATACTTGCCGAAACAATTCATTTCCATGAATTCTTTATTCCGCTTTTCTTCGCTGCGATGTTTACAGCTTATTTCATTCATTTCCACTTTGCAAATTCGCGATTTTCATCGGAATTTCGCTTTGCGGAGCGAATCCGCCCAGCAGAATTGAAGCAATTTTCATTATGTGCGCCTGGCGCATGAAGAATTGCTTCTCATTTGTGGGGGTTTGTCACCACTCAACGGCGGCAACTCAGAAAACAATACACGCTCCTTCCCGGCCGTGCAAATCGGCCGGGAAGGAGCGTGCAGGTGCGTTTTCGGTACCAGTCAGGATCCGGTACCAGTCAGGATCCCGTGCTGGTCAGGGCGCGGCGACTTCCACCGTTGCCAGGTTCTTCTTGCCCCGGCGCAGAAGCAGGTAGCGCCCGTGCAGCAACTCGCTGGCCGCAATAACGGCGTCGGGGTCAGATACCTTCGCATTGTTGACGTAGGCGCCGCCCTCCCCCACAGTGCGGCGTGCGGCGGACTTGCTCTCAGACAGACCGGAGGCGACCAGCAGCTCGATGATGCCCAGGGCGCCGGCGTCAACCGTGGCGGAGGGCAGCTCGGAGGTCGCCGCCTTCAGTGTCGCTTCGTCCAGTACGGAGAGGTCGCCGTTGCCGAACACCGCGGCGGAAGCCGCAATGACCTTCTCGGTGGCGTCCACGCCATGGACGAGCGAAGTCACCTCGTAGGCCAGCTTTCGCTGGCCCTCGCGGGCGAAGGGCCGTTCGGCGATCGCGAGCTCCAGTTCCTCAATCTCGGCGCGGCTCAGGAAGGTGAACACTTTGAGTCGGTCCGCGACGTCGGCGTCCGCCGTGTTGAGCCAGAACTGGTAGAAGGCGTACGGGCTGCACATGGTTGGATCCAGCCAGATCGCGTTGCCCTCGCTCTTGCCGAACTTGGTGCCGTCAGAGTTGGTGATGAGCGGCGTTCCCAGGGCGTGGACGTGCTTGCCCTCAACCTTGCGGATGAGCTCGGTGCCACTGGTGAGGTTGCCCCACTGATCCGAGCCGCCGGTCTGCAGCATGCAACCGTAGTCGCGGAACAACTGAAGGTAGTCCATGCCCTGCAGGATCTGGTAGCTGAACTCCGTGTAGCTGATGCCTTCGTCGGAACTGAGGCGGGAGGCAACGGCGTCCTTGCGGAGCATGGTGCCGACACGGTAGTTCTTGCCGATCTCGCGCAGGAAGTCGATGGCGCTCAGGGGCGCCGTCCAGTCAAGGTTGTTGACCATCCGGGCCGCGTTGTCGCCCTCGAAGCTCAGGAACCGACGGACCTGGGCCTGAAGGTAGCCCACCCACTCGGACACGGTGTCCTTGGTGTTCAGGGTGCGTTCCGCCGTCGGACGCGGATCACCGATCAAGCCCGTGGAGCCGCCCACGAGTCCGAGCGGCTTGTGGCCGGCCAGCTGGATCCGGCGCATGAGCAGCAGCTGGACCAGGTTGCCCAGGTGCAGGCTCGGCGCGGTCGGATCGAAGCCGCAGTAATACGTCACGGGGTCGCCGGCGAGGAGCTTTTCGAGCTCCGCCTCATCCGTGGAGACGTGGACAAGGCCGCGCCATTTCAGCTCCTGCCAGATATTGGCAAAGCTGGGATCGTTCTGCTGGGCATCGAGAATATTTAGCTGGGACACGGAATCTAAGTTAGCAGGATCAACCGGGCCGCAGCGCAGGTGACGCCTGCCGGCCCGGGCCTACTCCTCGATGCCTGCCGGGACTCCGGCGGCGGCGATGAGCCGCAGGCGCTGGGTGGGCCGGGTCATGGCCACGTACAGGTCACCCACCCGGCCGTGCTCGTGGTTGAGCATGTCGGTCGGTTCCAGGACCACGACGCCGTCGAATTCCAGCCCCTTCGCCTCGCGGGGACTGATCACCACGATGTCCTGCGCGTAACTCCCGGCGCCCGTCCCGACCCGGTGGCCGTACACGGCCCGCAGTGCCGCGCTGGCCTCGGGGAGAAGGCCGCCGTCGGCGATGACTGCCAGCAGGCCGCCCTCGATGGCGTCCAGTTCCTCCGGAAGCACCTCGACGAGCTTGTTGACGATCTGGCCCTGGCCGACTTTGTCGATGACCGGGGACCAGCGCCCTTCCCGCACGGCCTTGGGTGCCGAAACCACCAGTCCGGCCGCGGTCGCCATGCGGGCGGCGGCCTCGGCGATCTGGGAGGGGGTGCGGTAGTTGACGGTCAGCTCTTCGAGCTGCCAGCGGTCGCCGAACATGGGGCCCAGGGCGCTGTGCCAGGAGTTGGCGCCGGCAACAGAACTGGTCTGCGCGATGTCGCCCACGATCGTAAAGGACTTCAGCGGGCAGCGGCGGACCAGCAACCGCCACTGCATGGGTGACAGCTCCTGCGCTTCGTCCACCACAATGTGCCCGAAGGCCCAGGAACGGTCTGTGGTGGCACGCTCTGCAGCGGTCAGCCGCGTCTCACGCTCCTGGTTCTGGTCCACCAGGTCTTCGGCCGTGACAAGGACGTCCACACCGGCGGTTTCCATGTTGACCAGGGTCTGCTTGGCGTTGGCCAGGTCGCGGGCCCGGTCTTGTTCCTGCTGCGCCAGGCCGCGCCCGGCTGCGGCATCAAGCTCGCCGAGCAATTCGGCAGCCTCGTCCAGCAGCGGTACGTCGGACTCGGTCCAGGGCGAATCGGCCGGGCGGAGCAGCAGCGCGCGTTCTTCCGGGCTGAGGTTCGGGGTGCATGCCTCGAGGATGGCCGGCTTGCTGAGCAGCTCCCCCACGAGTTTCTCCGGGGTCATCGGCATCCAGCACAGGTTCAGGGCGATCCGGACATCCCGGGCCGAGCGGACATCCTCCGCCAGGTACGAGCGGTCGGCGTTGTTGCCGATGTTGCCTGCCTCCACCAGCTCCGTCATCTGCTCGGTCAATTCGCGAAGCAGGATCTTGACGAAGGAGACGCGGGCCTCGTTGTGCGGTTTGCCCGTGGCGCGCGCCCTCTCCTTGGCGCGGCGGACCTGCCTGGGTGTGAGGACCAGTTTGCGGCCGTCCACCTCAAGGGTCCGGTTTCCGGCCGGAATGCGCTGCCGGTTGGCCACGGCGTTGGCGACCACCTCGGCCATGTCGAGCCGGCCCTTGATGGCGGCGACGGCGGAGTCCGGCTCGGCCACGGCGGTGATGCCGGGCATCAGCCGGCCCAGGCTCGCCATGACGACGCCGGTCTCGCCGAGCGAGGGCAGCACGCGTTCGATGTACTTCATGAAGGACGACGTCGGCCCCACCAGCAGGACGCCGGCGCTCTTGAGCCGGTCCCGGTGCGTGTAGAGCAGGTACGCGGCGCGGTGCAGGGCGACAGCGGTCTTGCCCGTGCCCGGGCCACCCTGGACCACGAGGGCGCCGGAGATGGAGGAACGGATGATCCGGTCCTGCTCGGACTGGATGGTGCCGACGATGTCTGACATCCGGCCCGTCCGCTTGGAGTTCAGGGCAGCCAGCAGGGCACCCTCGCCCTGGAGCGAATCGTTGTCGGCGAGCATGCCGGCGTCGAGCACGTCATCCTCGATTGCCTTGACCTCGCGGCCCTGCAGGATCAGATGGCGGCGGCGGCGGACGCCCTGCCGGTCGAATGCCGTGGCCTGGTAGAAATGGCCGGCCTCGGGCGCACGCCAGTCCACCATGAGCCGCTGCAGGTCCTCGGTGGTCAGGCCGATGCGGCCGATGTACTGGGCCTCCCCGGAATCCAGGTCCAGGCGGCCGAACACGAGCCGGTCATCGACGGCGTCGAGCTGGGCAAGGCGGTCCTCGTAGAGGGCGGCGAAGGCATCACGTTCGGAAACGTTCTGCATGGTGCCCACGGCACCGGCCCGGCGCACCTGGGCCAGCTGGGTGCGCTTCTCCGCCCGCAACTCATCGAGCCGGGCGTAAAGTCCGGCCACATAGTCGCGTTCATGGGCCAAATCAGCGTCGTGCATCGAACGTTCCCCTATCGAAAAAGACAGACCCACCATTCTACAGCCATTTCGGCGGCACGGCTGTTGCATGTCGCCGAACAATGCCAAGGCAGTCTTCGTCAGGGAATTCTACCGGCACGTCCCGGATGGTCCAGCCCGGCAGGCCCGCTAGATCCGCAACAGGGACCGGACGTTGTGGCCGGTCAGGGCCGTGCGGCCGCCAAGATCGTCGAGTTCCATGACCACACCGATGCCGGCCACGTGGATCCCGCACCGCTCGAACAGCCGCGCCGCGGCGCCGAGCGTGCCGCCCGTGGCGAGCACGTCGTCGAGGATCAGCACCCGGCTCCCCGGCGCCAGGTCCGTGGTGTGCAGCTCAAGGGTGGCGGTGCCGTACTCCAGGGCGTAGTCCTCGGAGAACACCTCGCGCGGAAGCTTGCCGGCCTTGCGGACCGTGATGACCCCGGTCCCGGTGGCGTAGGCGGCGGCCGCCGCGAGCAGGAAGCCGCGGGCCTCCACTCCGGCGACGGCGTCGAACTGGCCCTGGAAAGGTCCCACCAGGGCATCGACGACGGCCCCGAAGGCGGCGCCGTCGGCGAACACCGGGGTCAGGTCCTTGAAGCTGACCCCTGGTTTGGGATAGTCCGGGATGGTGGCGCACAGGCTCTTGATCAGCTCATCCACCGGCATTGCAGTCGTCGTCTGGTTCGGGTCGCTTTGATTCACCCATCCACCTTACTGGCTGGTAGCGGGAAGCCTCCCGGGCCCCGGCCTCCCGGCCCGCCGGCTCCGCGGCAACCCGCCGGCCATCGAATGTTCACGCTGTCGGTGCCGGATTCGCCGCTCCTGTCCATCCCGCCGGTGATTGAATGCTCGAATGCGACACGAAATCGTCCTCTCCGGCCATGGGATTCGGCTGGTTCCGCTGGCCCCGCACCATGCGGCAGGCCTCTTCGATTTTGTGGACGCCGGCATGTGGGCAGGCATGGCGGCGCCGATGCCGGGGACTGCCCGCGAGCTGGCGGCGCTGTTCCGGTCACGGCTGGAGGATCCCGCCACCATCCCGTTCGCCGTGACGGACGGGCGCACAGGCGCCCTGCTGGGCACGACGTCCCTCCGCGACTACGTTCCGGACCAGCAACGCCTGGAAATCGGCGGAACATTCTACGGGCGGCAGTTCTGGGGCAGCCACGTCAATCCGGCGAGCAAGCACATGCTCCTCGCCTACGCCTATGAGGTACTGGAAGTGGACCGGGTGGCTTTCCGCTGCGACGCCCGCAACACCCGGAGCGCGACGGCGATCGAACGCCTCGGCGCACAATTCGAGGGGGTCCTCCGCGGCCACCGCGCGGCGCCGGGCGGGGGACGCGCGGACACCGCCGTCTTCTCGATCCTCTCGCAGGAGTGGCCGCACGTGCGCGAGGACCTGCGGCGCCGGCTCGCCCCCTTCGCCGTCGGCGCCGGCTACTCGCTGGGYAGCTTCGCAGCCACCTGGACCCCTAATCCCCTGCCGCTGGAGGCAAGGCGTCCGGATGAACGGGAGGCCCGGCATCTTGAGGCACGGCATCTTGAGGCACGGAGTCCGGCTCCGGCGGGCGCAGGAGTTCGTTGGCAAGCCCGTAGGAGACGATGTCCAGCGCTTTTCGGAGCGCGCGTTCGGCGTCGAACCGCCCGGCTGCCACGCGGCTCAGCCGGGCGTAGTCCCCGGCCCATCCGGACCGGCGGAACCTGTCGGCGTCACCGTGAAGGAGCCGTCCATAGAGGACGTCCTCGAACAAGTCATGGTCGGCCAGGGCGATTTCGGCCATCAGCGCCTCGCGGTCCCGGATCATGCCGTTGGTGAACATCCCGGCCGCTTCCGCTGCGCCTTGGGCTAGCCGGGAGTCCGCCGAGTAGTTGCACAGGCGCAGCGCCCGCACCACGAGTTTGAGCGAAACGTGTTCTTCGGGAACGATGAATTTGCGCAGCAGGGCCGCGCGGAAGAGCTCAATCCAGTGCCGGCGCTCTGCTTCGACGGAGTCCGCCGCGACCTGCCCGCCATCGGGGGTGAACAGTTCCACCATCCGGAAGTACTCGGTGGCCAGCTCCGCGAAGATCTGGAGCCGCTCCAGCTCGCTGCCCGGTTTTCCGCGCTTTCCCTCGCCCATACTGCTCCATCATCCCCCACCGCACGTGCCTGCATCAGGGCGCGGGAACGGGGCGCACACAGTGCCCGCTACCTCACGCGCCGCGGGCGCTTGGCGCCTTTGCCGGCTTTGCCGCCTTGTAGCGGGAGACGGTCGGGTCGCCGCTGAGCCAGAACCGCCAGGGGTACTCGTGGCTGCCGCCGTCGCCGGAGACGCCGACGCGCGGACCGGAGCTGATGCCCGCGGCGACCCCCTCCGGCGGGTACGCGGCCGGTTCCAGCCGGAACGGCGGCGCGAGGGCATCCCGCCCGCTGTCCGCCGTCGTCAGTCCCAGCGCGGTGGCCAGCCGGGCCGGCCCGCTCGCGAGGTCGACATCCGATTTCGACGTCGGCCGCCTGGCCCTCGCCAGCTCATGTCCCGCGACCACTTCGCCGGCCCGCAGCAGGAGCGCCGATGCCACGCCCTCGGGCCCGCACACGATATTGGCGCAATGGTGCATCCCGTACGTGAAATACACGTAGAGGTGGCCGGCCGGGCCGAACATCGGGGCGTTGCGGGCCGTTTGGCCGCGAAAGGTGTGGGACCCGGGGTCAGGGTGGTGCGAATCATGCGGGCCCAGGTATGCCTCCACTTCGGTAATCCGAACCGAGACTGATCCGCCGGGCCCGTCGTGCGTCAGCACCGCGCCGAGGATCAGCGGCGCCACGTGCCGGGCATCGGCCGAGAGCAGCTCGCGGACGGACTCGGCCGCGCCGGACTGGGCAGGAAGCGGGCTGGAAGTCATGCTCAGACTTTAACAAACACCGCCGAAGGAGAGGACGGCCGTGTCCGAATTCCGCTAGCAGCTGCTCCGCGAAGCTGGCAGGATGGGGTGATGGACTTCTGGCAGCGCTACCGGGCAATCGATGCCCGGGACACCCGATTCGACGGGCAGTTCTACACAGCTGTCCGGACCACCGGCATCTATTGCCGGCCCTCGTGCCCCGCGCGGACGCCCAAGGCGGACAATGTCACGTTCTATGAAACGTCCGCCGCGGCGCACGACGCCGGCTACCGTGCGTGCAAACGCTGCCTGCCCGAGGCCGTGCCGGGTACGCCGGCCTGGAACGTGCGCTCCGATATCGCCGGCCGGGCCATGCGGCTCATCAATGACGGCGTGATCAACCGCGACGGCGTCGAGGGGCTCGCGGCCCGGCTCGGATACTCCTCGCGCCAGCTCAATCGGATCCTCAGCCACGAACTCGGCGCCGGCCCACTGTCCCTGGCACGGGCGAGCCGCGCCCAGACCGCCCGCACCCTGCTGGTCTCCACCGCCATGAAAGTCTCGGACATCGCCTTCGCCGCCGGATTCAGCAGCGTGCGCCAGTTCAACGAGACCATCGGCGAGGTCTTTGCGATGACGCCTTCCGCGCTCCGGGCCACAGCCAGGCATCACCGCTCCCCCGCGGCGACCACAGCGCTCACACTCAACCTTCCGTACCGCGAACCGTTCGACCCGGGCGTCTTTGATTTTTTGGCAGTCCGCGCCATCCCCGGGATCGAGGAAGGTACCTCCACTTCCTACGCCCGGACCCTGCGGCTGACGCACGGCGATGCCCGCTTCCGCGTGGATTACGACGCCGGCGCGCCCGGGCGTCCGCTCGTGCTGACCATCGGCGCCGTCGACCTCCGGGATCTGGCCGCCCTGCTGAGCAGGGTCCGCCGGCTGCTGGACCTGGACGCCGATCCGGTCGCCATCGATGCCGCCCTCGAGGCCGACTCCCGGCTGGCCGCCGCGGTGGCGCGCACGCCGGGCATGCGGATGCCCGGCGCCGTTGATCCGCAGGAGCTGCTGATCCGGGCGATGATCGGCCAACAAATCACCGTGGCCGCCGCGCGGACCGCCCTGGTCCAGCTTTCCGCGGTCGGAAGCGCGAGCCTGGTGCCCGACGACGGCCTCCACCGGCTTTTCCCGACGGCCGAGCAGATCGCCGGGACCGGCTTCGAACTGCTCCGAGGCCCGCAGCGGCGGATCGATGCTGTCCGGGGCGCCGCGGCGGCGATGGCCTCGGGCGACCTCGACTTCGGCTACGGCGATGACGTGCAGGGGCTGGAGGCCAAACTCCTGCCCCTGGCCGGCGTCGGGCCGTGGACCGTGGGATACGTCGCGATGCGGGTCATCGGCGCGCCGGATGTGTTCCTGGCCAACGACGCCGCGGTCCGCAACGGCATCCGTTCACTCGCCGAGACCCCCGACGGCGCCACCCTTACCCCGGATTTCCGTGAGGTCAGCCCCTGGCGCTCCTACGCCACCATGCACCTGTGGCGCGCAGCAGCGGCTGCCCAGGCCGCGGCGCGCAAGCCGTCCCTGCCGCCGAGGCAGGCTCCAACGCAGAACCACAAGCAGACTCCGAAGGAAGCGAAACCATGAAAGCCCAGCTGTTGACCATGTCCACCCCGGACGGTCTGTTCACCATCATTGCCCGGGACGGGGTTGTCTTGTCGTCGGGCTGGACCGCCGTTCCCGGCGAGCTGACCGGCCAGATCCACGCTGACCTGCTTCCGGCCGAATTCGAGACCGTCACCGGGCTCGGCGGGATCTCCGAAGCCGTGGAGGCGTTCTATGCCGGCGATCCGGAGCCGGCCATGGAGGTGCCGGTGCTGCAGAAGTCCGGTCCGTTCCGCAGCCATGCCTGGGACGTGCTGCGAACGGTCGCGCCGGGGCGCCCGGTGACCTACACGGAGTATGCGGAGCTGTCCGGCAACGCCAAAGCCGTCCGGGCGGCGGCCAGTGCCTGCGCCTTCAACGCGGCGGCACTGTTTGTTCCCTGCCACCGCGTCATCCGCACCGACGGGACCCTGGGCGGCTTCCGCTGGGGGCTGGCCGTCAAGGGCAGCCTGTTGGACCGGGAACGCGAAGCAGCCCTCGCGACGGCACGGCCCTAGGCCCTATTCCATAGGCCTGCCGGACCCGGGTGTGCTCAGTTGTTGACGGGCGCACCGTGTGTGAGGGACGGCCTGCGTGGCCCGGGTGTGCTCAGTTGTTGACCGGAACGCCGGCAGGCCAGGGCAGCAGCTTCGGAAGGTCGACGCCGTCGGCCGCGGCGGTGGCGCGCAGGCTGCCGAGGGTGGGGTTCCGGCCGGCGAGCCACGCGGCGATGTCCGTGAGCATGCCGTTGATCACGGTCGATGTTCCGCCGCTCCCGATGGCTACCGCCGGCAGGCCAAGCGGCTGCAACACGAAGCGCTGGCCCTCGGGTACCCGCGCGGAGAGGAAATCGAAAAGGTGCCCGCAGAACGGGCGACTCCAGGTTTCCGGTCCGTGGCCGGTGCCGAGGTCGGCGGCATGGATGACGAGTTCGCGCCACAGTGCCAGGCCGCCGTCGAACACGACTCCCCCGCGGTAGGTGATGGGCTCACGCCAGCCGGCCGCGTCGAGGGAGTCGAAGGCGCGCAGGGCCCGGTCCAACGCCGCGTCGAGGTCGGCCCGGTGCTGCGCGAGGCTGTGGCCGGCCGCCATCTCGATGGCGCGGTTCCGCCCCTCGAAGCCGCCGTCATAGAGTTCGACGCCCTCGCCGCGGGCGGCATATTCGAGCTGCCGGCCCATCGCGTTGGCAATCCCGCAGATGTGGGCCAGCACGTGGCCGCGGCTCCAGCCGGGCAGTTCCGACGGCGCTTTGATGTCCTGTTCCGTCAGTTTCGCGGCGATTCCGGCCACGACTCCGGCGGCGCGGTGCAGTTCTGCCCGAAGGTTCTCTGGTGTGATTGAGGTCATGGCGCCCATCCTAAACCGAGCCACCCGATTAAGTCGGATTAACTGAGCGATGCCCGGTCAGCGGGGCGCGTAGCGGTGCCGGATGTGCCGGCGGTCGTGCCGGGCCTGCCAGAATTCGATTTCGCGCGGCCGGAGGGCGTAGAGCTGCCAGTCTGTGTTTTCATTGTTTGCATTTTCGCTGCCGTCGGCGCCGGGCCGGGCCCGCCAGTCGGCGGCCGAGGCTTCCGCGGACAGCTCCACGACGTCCCCGGCCACGCGGACCTGGCGGCCCTGCTGTTGCCAGAAGAAGTTCAGCGCCGCATGCGGGTTGGCCGTGAGTTCCTTGCCCTTGCGGGACTCCCTGGAGGTTGCGAAGTGCCAGCCGTCGGCGTCGATGTCCTTCAGGATCAGCATCCGCGACGACGGCCGGCCGTGCTCATCGGCGGTGGCCAGGCTGCACGCATTGGGCTGGGGCACCCCGGCCGCCAGGGCCTCGTCCAGCCACAGCCGGAACAGCTCCGCGGGGTCCGCGGGCGCCGCCGCAGGGTCGAAGTCCGGGAGCACTTCCGGGAAGTCGGGCAGGGCACGCAGCAGTTGGCGGAACGATTCGCTCATGTCGCAATGCTAGCGGGGAGTTTTCGGCCGCAAACGCACAACGCTCCCTCACTTTTGGCAAGAAATCCGCCGACGCTCCTGCAGGCAATGCAGGAGCGTCGGCCGAGACGCTGCCGGAACTCCCCACCGGCACCCTAGCCTCGCAAGCTCGGCCAGGGAACCCTGCCCGCGTGGCCCCTCTCGCGTGTGCTGACTAGCCCGCGTACTCGCGCACGCCGGCGAGCTCGCCCTCGAGGGCCAGCAGCTGGCGTTCGACGGCGGCCGGTGCGGTGCCGCCCTGCGAGTTCCGGCTGTTGAGCGAACCCTCGGTGGACAGGACCGTGCGGACCTCCGGCGTCAGGTGCTCCGAGATGGCGGCGTATTCCTCGTCCGTGAGGTCCCAGAGCTCGACGCCGCGGCTTTCGGCCTGCTTGACCGCGGCGCCGGAGAGCTCGTGTGCCTCGCGGAACGGCACGCCCTGGCGGACCAGCCATTCGGCGATGTCCGTCGCCAGGGCGAAACCCTGGGGAGCCAGCGCTTCCATCCGTTCGGTGTTGAACTTCAGCGTCGCGATCATCCCGGAGACTGCCGGGAGCAGGACCTCCAGGGTGTCCGCGGCGTCGAAGACCGGTTCCTTGTCCTCCTGCAGGTCGCGGTTGTACGCGAGCGGCAGGCCCTTCAGGGTGGCCAGCAGCCCGGTCAGGTTGCCGATCAACCGGCCGGCCTTGCCGCGAGCGAGTTCGGCCACGTCCGGGTTCTTCTTCTGCGGCATGATCGAGGAGCCTGTGGAGTAGGAATCGTGCAGGGTGACGAAGGAGAATTCCTTCGTGGCCCACAGGATCACTTCCTCCGAGACCCGGGACAGGTCCACGCCGATCATGGCCGTGATCCAGGCGAACTCGGCGAAGACGTCGCGGGAGGCGGTGCCGTCGATCGAGTTGTGCGTCGCCGAGAAGAAGCCCAGGTCCGCGGCGACGGCCTCGGGGTCCAGGCCGAGCGAGGAGCCCGCCAGGGCACCGGAGCCGTAGGGCGAAACCCCGGCGCGCTTATCCCAGTCGGCCAGCCGCTGCACATCGCGCAGCAGCGCCCATGCGTGGGCCAGCAGGTGGTGGCTGAGCAGTACCGGCTGGGCGTGCTGCAGGTGGGTGCGGCCGGGCATGGCCACGCCCTTGTGCGCCTTGGCCTGGTCCACGAGAGCGTCAATCGTGGCGAGCACGCCGCGGGCGATGATCCGGGCGTGGTCGCGCAGGAACATCCGTCCCAGGGTGGCCACCTGGTCGTTGCGGGACCGGCCAGCGCGGAGCTTGCCGCCAAGCTGGGTACCGGCGCGCTCGATCAGGCCACGCTCGAGCGAACCGTGCACGTCCTCATCGGACTCGGCCGGCAGGTAGGCTCCGGAGGCGACGTCCTCATCCAGCTGCGTCAGGGCGGCCAGCATGCCGTCCAGTTCGGCGTCGTCCAGCAGCCCGGCCTTGTGCAGCACGCGGGCGTGCGCCTTGGACCCGGCGATGTCGTAGCGGGCCAGCCGCCAGTCGAAGTGCGTGGACTTGCTCAGCGCGGCGAGGGCGTCCGCTGGGCCGCCGGCGAACCGGCCGCCCCACAGCGCTCCCGTATTTGTAGCCTCAGACTTTTGCTCAGCCACAGGGGCTACTCTCCTGCGACGCGGATGTCGCGGCCGGAGGCAACCTTGGCGGACATGCCCCACAGCTCGATGAATCCGCGCGCCATCGACTGGTCGAACGTGTCGCCGGTGTCGTACGTGGCAAGGTCGAAGTCGTAGAGCGAGGTCTCGGAGCGGCGTCCGTTGACGATCGCCTGGCCGCCGTGCAGCACCATGCGGATGTCGCCGGAGACGTATTTCTGGGTGTCCTCGATGAAGGCGTCGAGGGAGCGCTTGAGCGGCGAGAACCACTGGCCGTCGTAGACCAGCTCGGCCCAGCGCTGGCCGACGGTCGCCTTGAAGCGGGCCTGCTCGCGCTCGATCGTGATGTCTTCGAGGTGCTTGTGCGCGGTGATGAGCGCCATGGCGCCCGGTGCCTCGTAGATCTCGCGGGACTTGATGCCCACGAGGCGGTCCTCGACGACGTCGATCCGGCCCACGCCCTGGGCACCGGCGCGGCGGTTGAGTTCCTTGATGGCCTGCAGCGGGGTGACCTTGACGCCGTCGATCGCGACCGGCACGCCGGCTTCGAAGGAGATGGTGACCTCATCCGGTGCCGGCGGGAATTCCGGGGTGGCGGTGTAGTCGTAGATGTCCTTGGTGGGGGCGTTCCAGATGTCCTCGAGGTAGCCGGTTTCGACGGCGCGGCCCCAGACGTTCTGGTCGATCGAGTACGGGTTCTTCTTGGTGGTCTCGATCGGCAGTCCCTTTTCCTCGGCGAAGGCGATGGCCTTGTCGCGGGTCAGGGCGAGGTCACGGACCGGGGCGATGCACTTAAGGTCCGGGCCGAGGGTCTGGATGCCGACTTCGAAGCGGACCTGGTCGTTGCCCTTGCCGGTGCAGCCGTGGGCGACGGTGGTGGCGCCGAATTCGCGGGCGGCCTTGACCAGGTGCTTGACGATCACCGGACGGGAGATGGCGGAGACCAGCGGGTAGTGGCCCTGGTAGAGGGCGTTGGCCTTCAGCGTGGGCACGCAGTACTCGTTGGCGAACTCGTCGCTGGCGTCGGCGACGTAGGCCTCGACGGCGCCGCAGCCCAGCGCGCGCTGGCGGATGGTCTCCAGCGATTCGCCGCCCTGTCCGACGTCGACCGCCACGGCGATGACCTCGGCGCCGGTGGCTTCACCGATCCAGCCGATGGCTACGGAAGTATCCAGGCCACCGGAGTAGGCCAGAACAATACGCTCAGTCACGGAAATGCTCCTTAGTTGTTTGGTGATGCATTAAGTCTGGGAAAAGCTCTGTTGCAAGCCTGTCACACACCCGGGTGCCCGGTCCTGTGAAGGGCTCATGGTGTTGCTTATTGGCCGGCTTCCTCGGCGAACTGCAGGAAGCGTGCGGCGATGTCCGCGCCGCCCAGGGGGTCCCGGGTGACAAGCAAGACGGTGTCGTCCCCAGCGATGGTGCCCAGAATCGAGGGCATTACGGAGTGGTCGATGGCGAGGGCCAGGAAGTTCGCGGCACCAGGCGGGGTCCGAAGCACCACGAGGTTGGCGGAGGCCTCGGCGGTGACGAGCAGTTCCCCGCACAACCGGGTCAGCCGGGCGTCGAGGATTTCCTGCGTGACGCCGCTCTTGGCCGCCCGCTCGCCGCCCTCCCCCGGGACGGCGTAGACCAGCACGCCGTCCTTGCCGCGGACCCGGACGGCGCCGAGTTCCACGAGGTCTCGTGACAGCGTGGCCTGGGTGACCTGGACGCCGTCGTCCGCGAGCAGCGCCGCGAGCTCGGCCTGGGAACGGACAGATTCGCCCGTGAGAATCGCCGTGATCCGCGCCTGCCGGGCTGTCTTGGTGGCCGGGCTGGCCCCAGGAGAGGCTGGCTGGACGGACATCAGGCCGGTCCGCCCACCGGTGCCGGACCATCGAGTGGCGCCAGACCGTCAACCACTGCCAGACCGGAGCGGTGCATGAGCCAGGCCATGAGTGCCTTCTGCGCGTGCAGCCGGTTTTCGGCCTCGTCCCAGACCACCGACTGCGGGCCGTCAATGACGGCCGCGGCGATCTCGTAGCCCCGGTAGGCCGGGAGGCAGTGCAGCACGACGGCGTCCGGCGCCGCGAGCTTCATCGCGTCGGCATCCACGGAATAGGCGCGGAACAGCTTCATCCGCGCTTCCTTCTCCGCCTCCTGGCCCATGGACACCCACGTGTCGGTCGCGACGACGTCGGCGCCCAGGAGCGCTTCGGCGGGGTCAACCGTCACCAGCACCGAGCCGCCGGTCTCCGCGGCACGGTCCTCGGCGGCGGCGATGATCTCCGGCGACGGCAGGTAGCCCTCCGGTCCGGCGATGCGGACGTTCATGCCCGCCGTCACGCCGGCCAGCAGGTAGGAGTTGGCCATGTTGTTGGCCGAGTCGCCCAGGTAGGCCATGGTCAGGCCCTGGAGCGAGCCCTTGTGCTCCTTGACGGTCAGCAGATCGGCCAGGAGCTGGCATGGGTGGTAGTCATCGCACAGGGCGTTGATGACCGGAACGCGGGAGTTCTCGGCCATGGCGACGAGCCCGGCATGCGCGCCGGTGCGCCACACAATGGTGGAGACCATGCGTTCGAGCACCTTGGCAGTGTCCTCGACCGATTCTTTGTGCCCGATCTGCGCCTCGCCGGGGTTGATGATGAGCGCGTTACCGCCCATGTCCGCGATGCCGGTGGCGAAGGAGACCCTGGTCCGGGTGGAGGTCTTGTCGAAGATGACGGCCACCGTCCGGCGGCCGTTGCCGTCTGCGGCGAAGGGCTGCACGCTGTAGGGCGCGGCCTTCATCCGGACGGCGAGCTCGAGGACCTCGGCCTGCTCGGCCGGGCTGAGGTCCGTGTCCTTGAGGAAGTGGCGGGTGGGCACTGAGGCGGTCACGGCGGCGGTCACTTGGCGTCCTTTGCAGCGTTGGTCTTGGCGGTCTCGAGCAGTGCCGGCAGGGCGGCCAGGAAAAGGTCTGCCTGCTCGGTGGTCAGGATCAGCGGGGGCGCCAGCCGGATGGTGCGCGGGCCCGGGCTGTTGACGATGAACCCGGCGTCGAGGCCGGCGGCCACGACGCCCGGGGCGACGTCGGCGTCGAGGTCGAAGCCGATCAGCAGCCCCTCGCCGCGGACCTCGGTCACGCCGGCGATTCCGGCGAGGCCGGCGCGCAGATGCTCCCCCAGGTTCCGGACGTGGGCCAGGATGTCCTGGTTTTCCAGGACGTGCAGGGTGGCGAGGGCGGCGGCGGTGGCCACCGGGTTGCCGCCGAATGTCGTCCCGTGCTGGCCGGCGGTCAGCAGAGCAGACGTTTCCGGGCCGAACGTGACGAGCGCGCCGACCGGGAAGCCGCCGCCCAGGCCCTTGGCGAGGGTCACGGCGTCGGGCACGATCCCGGCGTCCTCGCTGGCCAGCCACTTGCCGGTGCGGCCGATACCGGTCTGGACCTCGTCGAGGATCAGCAGGGCGCCGGCCGCGCTCGTGGCCTCGCGGGCCGCTTTGAGGTAGCCGGCAGGCAGCGGCCGGACGCCGGCCTCGCCCTGGATCGGTTCGAGGAAGACGGCGGCCGTGGTCTCATCAATGGCGGCGCGGAGCGCCTCGATGTCACCGAACGGGACATGCACGACGCCGCCGGGCAGCGGCGCGAACGGCGCCCGGTACGCCTCTTTGGCGGTGAGCGCGAGGGCGCCCATGGTGCGCCCGTGGAAGGCGCCTTCGAGCGCGATGATCTTGGTGCGCGGCTGCGCTGTTTTATCCGCGACAGTATTCTCCGCGGCCGCGGACTGGCTGGCGCCACTGTTCCGGCGCGCCAGCTTGAAGGCCGCCTCGACGGCTTCGGTGCCGGAGTTGGCGAAGAACACCTTGGAGCCGGCCGGGGCCTTGGACAGTTCCAGCAGCTTCTCGGCCAGGGCGATCTGGGTGGGGCTCGTAAAGAAGTTCGAGACATGGCCCAGGGTGGCCAGCTGGCTGGAGATCACCGAGGTCACGAACGGGTGGGCGTGGCCGAGGGCGTTCACCGCGATGCCGCCGAGCAGGTCCAGGTATTCCTTGCCGTCGGCGTCCCACACGAGGCAGCCGGCGCCGCGGACCAGGACCCGCTGCGGGGTGCCGAAGACGCCCAGCAGCGAGGACGAGTAGCGGGACAGCCACTCGGCTCCGCTGCGGCTGGAAACGATTGTGGTTGCGGCGGTCTCCGCAGCGATGGGGGCCCCGCCCGCTCCGCGGTGCCCGACCACACCCGGCCCCCCATCGCTGCTGCGGCCTTCAGCGGAATGGCTCAGTTCAGTGCTGCTCACTATGCGTTCACTTCCTCGTCGGGGACGACCTGGGTGCCGATACCGGCGGTCGTAAAGGTTTCCAGCAGCATCGAGTGCGGCAGGCGGCCGTCCACGATGTGGGCGCGCTCGACGCCGTCGTCAATGGCTTTCAGGCACGCCGCCATCTTCGGGATCATGCCGGACTCAAGGCGCGGCAGCATCTCGCGCAGCTCCGACGCCGTCAGCGACGAAATGAGCGATGACCTGTCCGGCCAGTTGGCGTAGAGGCCTTCGACATCGGTCAGGATGACCAGCTTGGAGGCACCCAGGGCCGACGCCACCGCGGCCGCCGCCGTGTCCGCGTTCACATTAAGTACCTGACCGGTGGTGGATCCGTCGTCGTGGATTTCCGGGGCGACGGTGGAGATCACAGGAATCCGGCCGGCCGCGAGGATGTCCACAATCCCTTCCGGGTTCACCCCGACCACCTCGCCCACCAGGCCCAGGTCCACCTCTTCGCCGTCCACCACGGTGCCGGTGCGGACGGCGCGGAGCAGGCCGCCGTCTTCGCCGGACATCCCGACGGCGTACGGGCCGTGGGAGTTGATCAGGCCCACGAGTTCGCGTCCCACCTGGCCGGTGAGGACCATCCGGACCACGTCCATGGCCTCGGGCGTGGTGACACGCAGCCCGCCCTTGAATTCGGATTCGATCCCGAGCCGGCTGAGCATGGCGTTGATCTGCGGGCCGCCGCCATGCACCACCACGGGGTGGATGCCGACGTGGTGCAGGAACACGACGTCCTCGGCGAAGGCGCGGCGGAGCTCGTCGTTGACCATGGCATTGCCGCCGTACTTGATCACCATGGTGCTGCCGGCAAAGCGCTGGATCCAGGGCAGCGCCTCGATCAGCGTGGCGGCTTTGTCCCGGGCGTCGGACTGGGAGGTGGTCTCGCGGGTCTGGGTGTTCATGCTGTTCGTCCTCTGTTCGTCATCCCTACTGTTCATCCCTGCTGTTCATCCCTCCGGGGAGGTCAGCTGGAGTAGGCGCTGTTTTCGTGGACGTAGTCGTGGGTGAGGTCGTTGGTGAGGATCGTGGCCTCGGCTGCACCGGCCTGCAGGTCGATTTCGACCAGGACCTCGCGCGGTTCGAGGTCCACGAGGTTCCGGTCATCGCCGATGCTGCCGTTGCGGCAGATCTGCACACCGTTCATGGACACGTTCAGCTGGTCCGGTTCGAAGGCCGCGTCGGTGGTGCCGACGGCGGACAGCACGCGGCCCCAGTTGGGGTCCTTGCCGAAGATCGCGGTCTTGAACAGGTTGGAGCGGGCGACGGCGCGGCTGACGATTTCGGCGTCCCGCTCGCTCGCGGCGTTGAACGTCCGGATCGCGATGTCGTGGCTGGCGCCCTCGGCGTCGCCGATCAGTTTCCGGGCCAGCTCGGCGCAGACCTGGGTCAGGCCGGCGCCGAAGTCGGCGGCGGACGGCGCGGCACCGGAGGCGCCGGAGGCGAGCAGCACCACGGTGTCGTTGGTGGACATGCAGCCGTCCGAGTCCGCCCGGTCGAAGGTGAGCCGCGTGGCGTTGCGGAGTTCGGCGTCGAGCACGTCCGGCGGGACGTCGGCGTCCGTGGTGAGGACCACCAGCATGGTGGCCAGGCCCGGGGCCAGCATGCCGGCGCCCTTGGCCATGCCGCCGATGGTGAACTGCGTGCCGTCCGCGGCCGTGCCGGTGAAGACGGACTGCTTGGACACCGAATCCGTGGTCATGATCGCGGTGGCCGCCGCGGGGCCGCCGTCCGCGGCCAGAGCTGCGGTGGCGGAACCGATCCCGGCCAGGATTTTCTCCATGGGGAGCTGCTCGCCGATCAGTCCGGTGGAGCAGACCACGACGTCGGTGGCGGAGACGCCGAGGGCTTCGGCGGTCTTCTCCGCGGTGGTGTGCGTGTTCTGGAACCCCTGGGGCCCGGTGCAGGCGTTGGCCCCGCCGGAGTTGAGGATCACGGCATCCACGCGGCCGTCCTTGACCACTTCGCGTGACCAGTGCACGGGGGCCGCGGCGACGCGGTTGGACGTGAAGACCGCCGCGGCGGCTTTGGACGGGCCGTCGTTGACCACGAGGGCCACATCCGGCTTGCCGGAAGCCTTGAGCCCGGCCGTCACGCCGGCGGCGCGGAATCCCTGCGGTGCGGTGATGCTCACGGTGCGACTCCCTGGAGGTTGAGGCCGGCGGTTTCCGCCAGGCCGAGGGCTAGGTTCATGGACTGCACGGCCCCGCCGGCGGTCCCCTTGGTGAGGTTGTCGATGGCGCAGCACACGATCACGCGGCCGGTGTGCTCATCGAAGGCGAGCTGCATGACCGTGTGGTTAGATCCCTGGACCGATTTCGTGGAGGGCCACTGCCCCTCGGGGAGCAGGTGCACGAACGGTTCGTCGTCGTAGGCTTCGGCCCAGGCGGCACGCAGGTCTGCGGCAGTGACTCTGCGGCCTGGCTGCTGCCGCACCCTGGCGGTCGCCGTGGTGAGGATGCCGCGGCTCATCGGCGCCAGCGTGGGCGTGAAGGAGACGGTGACCGGGGCCCCCAGCGCTTTCGAGAGTCCCTGTTCGATCTCGGGGGTGTGCCGGTGTCCCCCGCCGACCCCGTAGGGGCTCATGGAGCCCATGACTTCGGCGCCGATCAGGTTGACCTTGGCAGCTTTGCCGGCCCCTGAGGTGCCGGAGGCGGAGACGATCACGACGTCGTCGCCCTCCAGCAGCTGGTTGCTGAAGCCGGGAGTGAGGGCCAGCAGGGCCGAGGTCGGGTAGCAGCCGGGGACGGCGATCCGGGTGGCGCCGCGGAGGGCATCGCGCTGGCCGGGCAGTTCCGGGAGGCCGTAGGGCCAGGTTCCGGCGTGGGCCGACCCGTAGAACTTCTCCCAGGCCGCCGGGTCCTCGAGGCGGTGGTCCGCGCCGGCGTCGATGACCAGGGTCCCGGCGGGCAGCTGCGCCGCGATCTCCGCGGATGCCCCGTGCGGAAGCGCCAGGAAAACGACGTCGTGCCCGGCCAGGTTATCCACGGTGGTGTCTTCGAGGATCCGGTCCGCGAGGCCATGGAGATGCGGCTGTAATTCCCCTAGTCTGGAACCGGCGTTGCTGTGGGCCGTGATGGCGCCGATGGTGACGTCGGGATGACCGGCGAGGAGCCGCAGGACCTCGCCGCCGGCATAGCCGCTAGCCCCGGAAACGGCAACAGAAATAGTCATAAGCACGACTATACAGCAAGAGTATGCATAGATGCCGATATTTATGCATCGATGGGCGCGTGTCCAAAGCTCCCGAACGGCGCCGCGGAAACCCGGGGGCGTATGCTTGGTAAAGGGTGATCCAGACCGTGCAGCTGCGAATGTCAGCTGCAGCGTTGCCCGTAACCGTGACGAGGCAAGCGCCCTATGACCGCCACTTCCACCCTTCCCGCCGAAACGCCGGCGCGGCCGCCATCGCGGGTCCGGCAGCCCAACGCCGTGGTCCTGAGCTATTCGGAACTCCTCAAGAGCGTGAAGACGGCCGGCCTCCTCGAACGGCGCGTCGGGTTCTACATCACGGTGTTCGCCAGCCTGGTGCTCCTGATGGCCGCCACCTGGTTCGGGTTCGCGCTGATCGGTGACAGCTGGTTCCAGCTCCTGATCGCCGCCGCCCTGGGCATCATCTGCACGCAGTTGAGTTTCCTGGCCCACGAGGCCGGGCACCGGCAGATCTTCGCGTCCCGCCGCGCCAACGACTGGGCAGCACGCCTGCTCGCCACCTCCGTGGCCGGGATCAGCTACTCCTGGTGGGAGCAGAAGCACGGCGCGCACCACAACCACCCGAACGTCATCTCCAAGGACCCGGACATCGCGCCCGGCCCCATCGCCTTCCACCCCGAAGCCGTAGCCGACCGCCAGGGACGCCTCGCGTTCCTGACCCGCAAGCAGGGCTGGTTCTTCTTCCCGCTCCTGTTCCTGGTGGGCCTGGGACTGCAGATCGATTCCGTGAAATTCATCGTCCGCCGGGCCAAGGTCACGCACCGCTGGGTCGAAATCCCGATCCTCGCGGTCCGGCTCAGCCTCCTGCCGGTCCTCGCGTTCACCTTCCTGCCGCTGGGCATGGCGTTCGCCTTCATCGGCGTCCAACTGGCCGTGTTCGGCTTCTACATGGGCGCGTCCTTCGCGCCGAACCACAAGGGCATGCCGGTGCTGCCGGCGGACAGCCGGGTGGACTTCTTCAGCCGCCAGGTCCTGACGTCCCGGAACATCTCGGGCGGCCGCTTCATGGACATCCTGCTCGGCGGCCTCAACCGCCAGGCCGAACACCACCTCTTCCCGGACATGGCCCGCCCGCAGCTGCACCAGGCCGCCAAGATCGTCCGCGAGTACTGCGCCAAGCACCAGGTCCCGTACACGGAAACCACGCTGATGCAGTCGTACGCCATCATTGTCCGCTACCTCAACGACGTCGGACTCGCCGCCGGCCGCCACTTCGAATGCCCGATGGCAACGGTAACCCGCCGCTACTAAAGGACGGACCGCGGGCGGCCGCGCAGGACCTGCCGCCTCCTGGCAACGTCCGCCCAAACATCACGTGACGGCTGGTTACGAAAGGCCCCTTCATGGTTACCCCCGGTGTCCCTAGGATGGACCCAGGGACCGGGACAGAATTCCCCGCCCGGAAAAGGAGCCACATGATGCACGCAATCGTCGCCCGCCAGGCCGGCGGCCCCGAGGTCCTCGAACTCGACAAGACAGCCCGGCCCGTTCCCGGGCCCGGCCAGCTGCTGGTCAAGGTCGCGGCCGCGGGCGTGAACTTCATTGACACCTACAAGCGCAGCGGCGTCTACAAGGTCAGCTACCCCTTCACGCCCGGCTCCGAGGCCGCGGGCACCGTGGAGGAGGTCGGCGACGCCGTCACCGGGTTTGCTCCCGGTGACCGGGTGGCCACGGCCGAGGGCGCTGACTGCTACGCCGGCTATGCACTCGTCGATGAGGACAAGGCCCTCCCGGTTCCCGACGGCCTGGATGATTTCACCGCCGCGGCGCTGCCGTTGCAGGGCGTGACGGCCCACTACCTAATCAACTCCACCTTCAAGGTCGAGTCCGGCCACACCGTGCTGCTCCACGCCGGCGCCGGCGGTGTGGGGCTCCTGATGATCCAGTTGCTCAAGGCCAGGGGCGCCAACGTCATCACCACCGTTTCGACAGACGCGAAAGAGCAGCTGGCCCGCGAAGCCGGCGCCGACAACGTGCTGCGCTACGACGGTTTGGCCGACCGGGTCCGGGATCTGACCAACGGCACCGGCGCGGATGTGGTGTACGACGGCGTCGGAAAAGACACTTTCGACGCCTCCCTGGCGTCCCTGCGCATCCGGGGCATGCTGGTCCTCTTCGGTGCAGCGTCCGGCCCGGTCCCGCCGTTCGACCCGCAGCGGCTCAACGCCGGCGGCTCGCTGTACCTCACGCGGCCCACCATGGGCCACTACCTGCGCGACGCCCGGGAACGCCGCTGGCGCTCCGACGAAGTCTTCGCCGCCGCTGCCGACGGCAGCCTCAAGGTCAGGATCGGCGCACGCTATCCTCTCGGCGAGGCAGCCCGTGCCCACGAGGACCTTGAACAGCGCCGCACCACCGGCAAAGTCATCCTCGTCCCCTAAGCTGCACGGTCCCCCAAGCCGTACGGCAACACCATCCGTTCATCTCCTGCAGGGACAATGCGCCAGTGACCGAGCAACGACTGACCCCCAGTGAAGCCCCCGACGCCGGTGCGGTGCAGAGTCTTCCCGCTCCCCGTCCCACCGTCCACGAGCCCCAGCTGCCGGGCGCCCTCTCCGCCCCGCCGGAGCGCACGCTGATAGACATCGTCCGGGATACTGCCGCCCGGTACCCGGACGCTTCGGCGCTCGACGACGGCCACCGTTCGCTCAGTTACGCCCAGCTCATGGACGAGGTCCGGGCCACCGCCCGGAAACTGCACCTCGCCGGGCTGGGTGCCGGCGACAAGATCGGCGTCCGGATCCCGTCGGGCACCAACGAACTCTACGTCTCGATCCTGGCGGTGCTGCTGGTCGGTGCGGCCTATGTCCCCGTAGACGCCGACGATCCCGACGAACGGGCCAGACTGGTCTTCGGGGAGGCGAGGGTGGCCGGCATCCTCCGCGCCGGCGGGAAGATCGTCACGGACAGCAACCGCCCCCGCCCGTTCCCCGACGCGAGGCCGCCGGGTCCCGACGACGACGCGTGGGTCATTTTCACCTCCGGCTCAACCGGCACCCCCAAGGGCGTCGCGGTCCGGCACCGCTCGGCCGCCGCGTTCGTGGACGCCGAGGCCCGCATCTTCCTGCAGGCCGATCCGGTGGGCCCGCAGGACCGGGTGCTGGCCGGCCTGTCCGTTGCCTTCGATGCCTCCTGCGAGGAAATGTGGCTCGCGTGGCGCCACGGCGCCTGCCTGGTTCCGGCACCCCGGGCACTGGTACGGACCGGCATGGACCTCGGCCCCTGGCTCATCAGCCACGGCATCACCGTGGTTTCCACTGTCCCCACACTGGCCGCTCTCTGGCCCGTGGAGTCGCTGGAAAGTGTCCGGCTGCTGATCTTCGGCGGGGAGGCGTGCCCGCCCGACCTTGCCGAACGGCTCGCCGTCGAAGGACGCGAAGTATGGAACACCTACGGGCCCACCGAGGCCACCGTGGTCGCGTGCGCCGCGCAGCTCGGCGCGCCCGGCCCCATCCGTATCGGCCTGCCGCTGGACGGCTGGGACCTCGCCGTCGTCGACGCCGATTCGCTGCCCGTCGCCGAAGGCGCGGTCGGCGAACTGATCATCGGCGGCGTCGGGCTGGCCCGGTACCTTGACCCGGTCAAGGACGCGGAAAAATATGCCCCCATGCCGTCCCTGGGCTGGCCGCGCGCCTACCGCTCCGGCGACCTCGTCAGGTACGAAGCAGAAGGCCTCATTTTCCAGGGCCGCGCCGATGAGCAGGTCAAGCTCGGCGGCCGCCGGATCGAGCTCGGCGAAATCGACGCCGCCCTGCAGTCCCTGCCGGATATCGCCGGCGCCGCCGCCGCCGTGCAGACCACCGCGGCCGGCAACCAGATCCTGGTCGGCTACCTCGCCGCCGTCGCCGGCCGGGACATCGACCTCGCGGCCGCCCGCGAACTGCTGGGCGAACGCCTGCCCGCGCCCCTCATTCCGCTGCTGACACTCGTCGATTCGCTGCCGACCAAGACCAGCGGCAAAGTGGACCGCCACGCCCTGCCCTGGCCGCTCAGTGGAACCGGAGCGGCGGAGGCCGAAGGTGCCCCGCTGAACCTGCCGGAGGACGCGCAGTGGATCGTGGAGCAGTGGAGCGCCGTGCTGGGAAGCCCGGTCACCAGCCTCGATGCCGACTTCTTCGCCTACGGCGGCGGCTCGCTGGCCGCCGCGCAGCTCGTGTCCGCCCTCCGCGTCCGCTATCCCACCATCACGGTGGCCGATATCTACGCGACACCCCGGGTGGGCGCCCTGGTGGACGAGGCCCGGCAGTCGCTGCCGGAGGGTGGTGCCGTCGCCGCCCAGGAGCGCACCGTCCGGCCCACCGCGCGGAAGTCACAGGCCTTCCAGACGCTCCTGGGCGTTCCCTTGCACATCCTGGTCGGCATGCGCTGGCTGACCTACCTGATGGCAGCCAACAACCTGCTGGCCGCCTTCGCCGGATTCAGCGCCGCGCCAACGATCTCATGGTGGTGGGTGGGAGCTTCCTGGCTGGTCTTCGTCAGTCCCGCCGGGCGGATGCTGCTCTCCGTCGCCGCCGCCCGCATCCTGCTGCGCAACGTGGTGCCTGGCACCTATCCCCGGTCCGGGCGGGTGCACCTCCGGCTCTGGCTCGCGGAACAGATCCAGGACCTGGCCGGCGCCATCAGCCTCGCCAGCGCGCCCTGGGTGCCCTACTACGCGAAAGCGCTCGGGGCGAAGATCGGCGAGAACGTCCAGCTGCACTCGCTGCCGCCCGTCACCGGGATGCTGACCCTCGGCACAGGGTCCAATATCGAGCCCGAAGTCGATCTGTCCGGCTGGTGGATCGACGGCGACCGTGTCCACATCGGCGCCATCCGGATTGGCCCCGGCGCAAGCGTGGGGGCCCGCAGCACGCTGATGCCGGGAGCCACGGTGGGTGCCGGGGCGCAAGTGGAGCCGGGTTCCGCTGTGATCGGCAAGGTCAAGGCGGGACAGCTCGTGGCCGGGTCGCCGGCCGAGCGCCGTGGCAAGGCCCGGCACTCGTGGCCGGACTCCCCGGACGAGCACCGGCTGATGGGCCGGTTGTGGTTCGCCGGTTTCGCCGCCGCCTCCGCCATGCTGGCGCTCATCCCCTACGTCTCCGCCGCCGTCGCGGGCTTGGTGATCTTCGCGTTCATCCAGGGCAGCTCCTCACTGCCCGCGGCCCTGCCCGGCATAGCGCTCTCGATCCCGCTGGCGGCGCTGGCATGGTTCCTGACCAACCTGCTGCTGATCCTGGCCACGACGAGGCTCCTCAGCGTCGGCCTCGCTGAAGGCTACTACCGGGTCCGGAGCCGGATCGGGTGGCAGGTCTGGGCGACCGAGCGGGTACTGGATCTGGCCCGGGATCTGCTGTTCCCGATCTACGCCAGCCTCTTTACGCCGGTCTGGCTGCGGCTTCTCGGTGCGAAGGTCGGCCGCAACGTGGAGGCCTCGACAGTGCTGCTGATCCCGCGCATGACCACCGTGGGCGAGGGCGCGTTCCTGGCCGACGACACGATGGTGGCGTCCTACGAACTCGACGGCGGCTGGATGCACATAGCACCGGCCAAGATCGGCAAGCGGTCTTTCCTGGGCAACTCGGGCATGACGGCGGCCGGGCGCAGCGTGCCCAAGAACTCCCTCGTGGCGGTGTTGTCCGCGACGCCGGCCAAGGCGAAGTCCGGCACATCGTGGCTCGGCAGCCCGCCGGTGCGGCTGCGGCGCACCGCCATCGCCTCGGACGACACGCGGACCTACCAGCCGCCCCGGAGGCTGAAGGTCGCGCGGGCCCTGTGGGAGCTGTGCCGGTTCGTCCCGGTCATGCTGACGGTCGTCATCGCCGTCGGTGTCATGCTCGCGTTCGACGCGATGGCGGCCCTGTTCAACTACGGAGTCGCCGCTCTCCTGAGCGGGGTGGTGATCCTGCTCGCCGGGGCCACGGCCGCGGGCAGCGCCGTCGTGGCCAAGTGGCTGCTGGTGGGCCGCATCCGCCCCGGCGAGCACCCGCTGTGGAGCTCCTTCATTTGGCGGAACGAGGTAGTGGACACGTTCATTGAGATGGTCAGCGCCCCGTGGTTCGCGCGCGCCGCCACGGGGACACCGGCACTGGTGTGGTGGCTGCGGGCACTCGGCGCGAAAATCGGTGCCGGGACCTGGTGCGAAAGCTACTGGCTGCCGGAGGCGGACCTCGTCACCCTCGGCAGGAATTCGACCGTCAACCGCGGGTGCGTGGTCCAGACCCATCTGTTCCATGACCGTGTCATGAGCATCGACACTGTTACGCTCGATGACGGAGCCACCATGGGCCCGCACGGCGTCATCCTGCCGCAGGCCAGGATCGGCAGCGGCGGCACGGTGGGGCCGGCGTCCCTCGTCATGCGGGGCGAAACCGTCCCTGCCGGGACGTACTGGATGGGCAATCCGGTCAGCCCCTGGGACGGGCCGGCACCGCCCGCAGGGCCCCGTTAGGCCCGGCGCCTGCGCACGTCAACCAGCACCACAACCGAAGGTCCGTCCATTGAGCACCAGCGCACCAAGCAGCAGCGGCGCCGCCGCCCGCGGGGACATCAGCGGCGAGATCAGCCGCGAAATCAGCCGGGCCACGAGCCCGGAAGCCGGCGCCCCGGACCCCTATATGCCCGGCCACGGGACCAATGCCTACCGCGTCACCCGGTATGAACTCGATCTGGACTACCGGGTCAGCAGCAACCGCCTTGCCGGGCACGCCGTCCTGCACGCCATCACGCAGCTCCCGACGTCGGCGATCGTCCTGGACCTGGCCGGCTTGCGGGCCACGAAGATCCAGCTCAACGGGCGAAGGGTACGCCGGTTCACGCAGCGGGCCGAGCAGCTCGTTGTCTACCCCGACAACCCGCTGCTCGCCACCGAGGCCTTCACGCTGGACATCCGCTATGAGGGCTACCCCGCGCCGCGCCGCGGTGTGTGGGGCGAAGTTGGCTGGGAAGAGCTCTCCGATGGGGTGCTGGTCGCCGGGCAGCCCAACGGGGCAGCCTCCTGGTTTCCGTGCAATGACCACCCGCGGGACAAAGCGACTTACCTCATCACCGTGACCACGGACGCGAACTACCGGGCCGTGTGCAACGGAGTGCTGCTCTCCCGTACCAGCAGGGCCAGCCGCGAGACCTGGGTCTTTGAGCAGGCCGAACCCATGGCCACCTACCTGGCCACGGTCCAGATCGGCCGCTACGAGCTCCTGACGCTCAATGCCGACCGGCCCTCAGGGCACGTTCCGCAGTATGTGGCCGTGCCGGCGTCGCTCCAGGCGGGCGCCCGGGCCGCCCTGGCCCGCCAGCCCGACATGATGCGGACCTTCACTAATTGCTTTGGGCCGTACCCGTTCCCGGAGTACACGGTGGTGGTCACCGACGACGTCCTGGAAATCCCGCTGGAAGCGCAGACACTGTCCATCCTGGGTCCCAACCATCTGCGGCAGGACTGGGAATCACAGCGGATGATCGCCCACGAACTCGCCCACCAGTGGTTCGGGAACTCCCTGACCACTGCGACCTGGAAGGACATCTGGCTGCACGAGGGCTTTGCCTGCTACGCGGAATGGATCTGGTCTGAAGAGGCCGGCATCATGTCGGCGGCTGCCCGCGCACGCGCCGCCTGGCGCAAGCTCGCCGCTGCCCCGCAGGACCTGATGGTGGGCGACCCCGGCCCCGAACTGATGTTTGACGACCGGGTCTACAAACGCGGCGCCCTGGCCCTGCACGCCCTGCGGGTACGCTGCGGCGATCTGGCGTTCTTCGCCCTGCTGCACGACTGGACGGACCGCTTCCGGCACGGCACCGTGACCACCGCCGACTTCATCGTCGCGGCCGCCCACACGACAGGCCTGGACGCAGAGGCCCTGTTGCACCCCTGGCTGTTCGCCGACGCCCTGCCGCCGCTCCCGCAGGCAACGCCGCCCAAGATCTGATCAGGGGCCGGAGCCCTGACTAGGGAAGGACCGCCAGGGCGACGGCTGCCACGAGGTCAGCGGGCAGGCCCGTCTCTGCCGGCGGCAGGTCCCGGAGCCCTGCGCGGCCGTTCACTGTTGGCGCCAGCACGTCCAGGGTGTCCGGGGCCGTCTGCAGCCCGGTGCCCAGCATTTTGAGCCAGGCCTCCTTGCGCGCCCACAGGCGCGCCCTGCCCTGCAGCAGCGCGATGCCGCCCAGCCCGGCGAGGTGCCGTTGTTCCGCCGGGGTCAACACGACGTCGTCGAACCCGTCGAAGTCCGCCCGGGCCGGATCCTCGACGTCGATGCCCAGGTGCTCGCCCGGGTCCGGGTCCACGACCCCGGCCAGAAGCGTCCAGCCGGCCGCACGGGACAGGCTCAGCAGCAGCGGCGCCGCCTGGCCCCGGAGCAGGTAGCCGGGCCGGCCGTGTGAGATGTCCGCGCCGGTGCCGCACCGTGGGCAGCTGTACCAGGCGGTGAGGTCCGACGCCGGAACGCCGAGCAGGCCGGCGGCGAACCGGCGCTGCGCGAGCCGCCCGTGCAGGAAGTCCTCCCGGGTCCGCGGGGTCATGGCCCTGGCCCGGACGAGTTCGGCCCCGTCCAGCAGGGAGCGGGAGTCGCGTTCCAGCTCCGGTTCCGGGTAAAGGGCTGGTGCCGCGTCCACGGTCGCCCCCAGGTCCCTGGGAACCCCGGGGTCGCCGGGAACGCGAAAGGGCGGGCAGGCACGCACAACAAGGTGTGATGCCATGACCCGCCCCTTTCAGAAACGTCTGCGCTGTGACCAGCGCAGTCCTCAGCGCTGCACCGCTCCGAATCGTTCGTGGGCGGCGGCCACGGCACCTTCACGGGCCTCCGAGGCCTCGTCCGCCGTCAGGGTGCGGTCGTCGGCGCGGAAGCGCAGGCTGAACGCCAGCGACTTCTTTCCTTCCTCGATGCCCTTGCCCGCGTAGACGTCGAACAACGCGACGTCCTCGAGCAGTTCGCCGGCGCCTTCACGCAGCGCAGCCAGCACCTCCCCGGCCGGGACGTCCTGCGCCACCACCAAGGCCACGTCCTGCGTGGCCACCGGGTACGTCGAGATGTGCCGGGCCACGATCACGTCGGCGGCTGCCTCGAAGAGGGCGTCGGCGTTCAGTTCCAGTGCCACGGACCGGGCCGGCATGTCGTGCGCCGCCAGCAGCTTCGGGTGCAGCTCGCCGGCGTAGCCCACCACTTCGCCGGTGCGCAGTTCAAGCTGCGCCGCCCGGCCCGGGTGGAAGGCCTGATGCCGGCCCTGCGTGACCAGGAGCTCGACGCCGAGCACGTCGCCGGCGATCCGGGCGATGTCCACCGCGTCCGCCCAGTCCCAGGCCCGCGGGGCGTGGCCCGGGGCAGCGGGAGAGTCGTGCCCCGTGAGCACGGCGGCGAGGTGCAGCGGCTGGTCCGGGACGCCGTCGTACAGGGCATCGAGCACGTCGTCGCCGGGCTTGACGCCGAGCGGCGGAATCGCGGAGGTGCCAAGCTTCTCGCCCGGCAGGAACACGAGCCCGGCCTCGAAAAGGGCGAGGTCGCGGAAGCCGCGGGAGTGGTTGCGCTTGGCAACCTCGATCAGGCCCGGCAGGACGGAGGTCCGCAGGAAGCCGTGCTCCTCGCTGATCGGGTTGGCCAGCTTGAGGGCCTTGCGCTCCGCACCTTCGGCGGGGACGCCAAAGGTGTCATTGGCGGCCTTCGAGACGAACGGATACGCCAGCACCTCGGTGAGTCCGGCGTCGGCGAGGGCCTGGATCAGGCGGCGGCGCTGCTGCTGGACGCGGGTCAGGCCACGGCCCGGGGGCGCCACAGGCAGGGTCGCCGGGATCTTGTCGTAGCCGACCAGCCGGGCGATTTCCTCGGTGAGGTCGTCCTTGGTCTCGAGGTCCTGGCGCCAGCTCGGGGCGGTCACCGTGTAGCCGTTGCCGGTCTTGGCAACGACGGCGCCGAGGTCCTCGAGCGAGGTCAGGATCTGTTCCTCGGTGAAGTCGATCCCGATCCGGGCTGCCGCGTACTCTGCCGGCAGTTCGATGGTGACGGCGTCCGGCGCGGTCCCGACGTCGGTCCCGGCCTCGTCGGCCGTTCCGCCGGCGAGTTCGACCAGCAGGTCCACCACACGCTGGGCGGCCACGTCGGCCACTTGCCAGTCCACGCCGCGTTCGAAGCGCTTGGACGCCTCGGAGGGCAGCTTGTGCCGGCGGCGGGCACGGGCGATCGAGACCTCGTCGAAGTGCGCGGCCTCGACCAGGACGTTCGTGGTGGTGTCCGAGACTTCGGTGTGGGCACCGCCCATGACACCGGCGATTCCGATGGGCCCGGATTCGTCCGTGATCAGCAGATCCTCGACGTCGAGCGTGCGCTCCTTGTCGTCCAGGGTGGTGATCTTCTCCCCCGCCGTGGCCCGCCGGACCACTATGTCGCCGGCCAGCTTGTCCAGGTCATAGCAGTGGTTCGGCTGCCCGAGCTCGAGCATGACGTAGTTGGAGATGTCCACCGGCAGGGAGATGGACCGGATGCCGGCGAGCCGGAGACGGGAGGTCATCCACGGCGGGGTAGGCCGGGTGGCATCGACACCGCGCACGGTGCGGGCCACGAAACGGTCGCAGCCGGGCTTGCCGTAGATGGGGGCGTCGTCGTTGAGCTTGACGCCGTAGCCGCCGGAGAGCGACTGCGGAACCTGGACCTTGGAGACCGGGTCCGTGAACACGGTGCCGGTGGCGTGCGCGTATTCACGGGCCGCACCGCGGATGGAGAAGCAGTAGCTGCGGTCAGGGGTGACGTTGATTTCGGCGGCCTGGTCGTAGAGGCCGAGCAGTTCCATCGCGTCGGTGCCCAGTTCCGGGTCTAGGCCGATCCGGGACAGCACCAGGATGCCGTCGTGGTCCTCCCCGATGCCGAGTTCGCGGACGGAGGCGATCATGCCGGCAGAGAGGTGCCCGTAGGTCTTGCGCGCGGAGATCCGGAAGTCGCCCGGCAGCACGGCGCCGGGGAGGGTGACCACCACCTTGTCGCCTTCCACGAAGTTGTGGGCGCCGCAGATGATGCCCTGCACGCCGGAGGGATCGATGCCGGCGCCGGTCAGGGTCTGCTCACTGCCCTCGGGGACGACCCGGACCTGGCACCAGTTGATGGTCTTGCCGTTGGACTGGGGTTCCTTGACGATGCTGAGCACCTGGCCCACCACGATCGGACCCTGGACGGAGTCCGTGGGCCGGTGGACTGCTTCTTCTTCGAGCCCGACCTTGACGAGCTCGGCCATGACGTCTTCGGCCGTCGCTTCGGCCGGTACCTGCGCGAATTCGCGCAGCCATGAAAGTGGGATACGCACTGTTAGATCTCCATCCCGAAGTGCTCGCTGAAACGTACGTCGCCTTCAATCATGTCGCGCATGTCGCCAACCTCGTTGCGGAACATGAGGGTGCGTTCGATGCCCATGCCGAAGGCAAAGCCTGAATAGATGTCCGGGTCTATCCCGGCCGCGCGCAGGACATTGGCGTTGACCATGCCGCAGCCGCCCCACTCGATCCAGCTGGGGCCGCCCTTGGCGCCCGGGTGCCAGATGTCCAGCTCCGCGGAGGGCTCGGTGAACGGGAAGTAGTTGGGCCGCAGCCGGATCTGGGCTTCCGCGCCGAACATCTGGCGTGCGAAGTGCTCCAGGGTGCCGCGGAGGTCCGCCATGCTCAGGTTCTTGTCGATGGCCAGGCCCTCGAACTGGTGGAACACGGGGGTGTGCGTCGCGTCGAGCTCGTCCGTGCGGAACACCTTGCCCGGGCACAGCACATAGATGGGCAGCTCCCGTTCCAGCATGGAGCGGACCTGCACCGGCGAGGTGTGCGTGCGCATGAGCAGGTGGGCCTCGGGCGGCTCGACGAAGAACGTGTCCTGCATGTCGCGGGCGGGGTGGTCCGGCTTGAAGTTCAGGGCATCGAAGTTAAACCATTCGGACTCGACCTCGGGACCTTCGGCGATTTCCCAACCCATGCCAACAAAGATGTCCGCCACGCGGTCCTGCAGCGTGGACAGCGGGTGGCGTGCACCGGCTGTGCGCCGGCGCGGCGCTGCCGTGACATCCACGGTCTCTTCGACGAGGATCCGCGCGTCGTTCTCGGCCTCGAGCGCGACCGTGCGGTCCGCGAGCGCCTTGTTGACCCGTCCCCTTGAGGCGCCCATGAGCTTGCCGGCGGCGGCCTTCTGGTCCTTGGGCAGCGCGCCGATCTCACGGTTGGCGAGGCTCAGGGCGGACTTCTCGCCCGTGTGGGCGAGGCGCACGGCCTTGAGTTCATCGAGGGTCGCGGCGGCGGCGATGGCGGCAACGGCCTGGTCTACGGCGGCGGTAATGGCGGCTTCATCCAGAGGATTCGGGACGGCTGCGTCCGGCAAAGTTTCAGTCATCTACTGTTCTTAGCTACGAGTCGGATCATGCCAACAGCGTGCGCCGGGCACAGGGCGCGGCGCAGGTTCTCGGCAAGGCTTGTGGTCACTGTCCCCAGTCTAGTAGACGGCCGTCGGCGGCATGGCACGGCCGCCCCGCACGTGACGCAGCGGTGCCGGCTGCGCCTGGGCACGCCAACGCCGGGATTCCACCGGCACGGGACATCCCGGCGGACCCCTGACTGCCGGGCACACCCCCGGCTACCATGGCCTCATGACGCCCGGACAACGGCTTCGCCAGATCGCCAACCTGCTCAACGGCTCCACCCTGCTGGGCCTGCTGCTGGCAGCCTGTGCGCGGACAACCGTCAGCTCCGGTCCGCGCGGATTGCTGATCGCTGGCCGCTACCGCTGGCGGCTGCCGTTTGCTGCGGCCTTCACCGTGGGCAACGTGATCCTCTTCCGCGCCGGACCGGAATCCGCCCGCGCCAATCCAGTGCTGCTGGGCCACGAAGAGCGCCACAGCACCCAATACGCCTGGTGCCTCGGGCTGCCCTTCCTTCCGCTGTACTTCATAGCCGCCGGCTGGTCCCTCTGGCGCACGGGCAACCCGGGCAGCGCCAACATCTTCGAGCGCCATGCCGGCCTGGAAGCGGGCGGCTACCCCCGGCCCGGCCTGCCCGGACCCATCCCACGCACGCACCGCAGAATGGGCACCGCCCCCGAACGTTACGAGGCCTGACATGACAGACAGCCCCCGAAGCATCTCCGTTGCAGGAACCGGCAGCGCCGAGGCGGTGCCGGACCTGCTGACCGTGTCGATCGGCGTTGAATGCCGCCGCGAGACCGTGGCCGAGGCCTACGGCGAGGCCGGAACGCGGTCGGCCGCCATCACGTCGGAGCTCCGGCAGCACGGCGTGGACAGCGCGGACTTATCCACCTCGGGGCTGAACGTCCGGGCCGAGCTGAACTGGCAGGATGGCCAGGGCCAGACCGTGACCGGCTATCTGGCCTCCAGCACGCTCACCGTCAGGATCCGCGAGTTGTCCGCGTCCTCGCAGATCCTTGCCGCGGCGGTTGCTGCCGGCGGCGACGCCGTCCGGCTGAACGGGCTGACCCTCGGCTTCGCCGACCCCTCGGCCGTGGAGGCCCGGGCCCGGGAGGCCGCCTGGCAGGACGCCCGCACCACCGCCGAGCATTACGCCGCCCTCGCAGGAACCGGGCTTGGCAGGGTCCTGTCCCTCACCCAGCACACCGGCTTCCAGGCGCCGATCCCCGTGGCGAAGATGCAACGGGAAGCGGCGGTGGCCTCACTCAACGTCGAGGCCGGTGAGTCGGGCGTCACCGCCACGATCGGCGTCGTCTGGGAACTGCTGGAATGATTGTCCAGTAATTGTTGGAGTAGTTGTCTCGCGTCGCCGACGGCGGCCGCCACCGCTTCGGGCGGCGGATGACCGGCTGGGCTAGTGGGTTGCGCCGGCAGCGAGCTTGAGATCCGCCGTCGTCGCCAGCGCAGTGCGCACGACGACGGCGAGCGCCGCCGCCATCTGGGCGGCCGGCAGCGAGGGGGCACTGCTTCCGGCCGGAAGCTGCGTGTCCTGGTAGGGGACGTGGACAAAGCCTCCCCTGGTGCCCGGGCGTAGCCGCAGGGCGTGCATGAGCGTGTAGAAGACGTGGTTGCAGACATAGGTCCCGGCACTTTGGGACACTTCGGCCGGGATCTGCTCTGCGGTCAACGCCGCGAGCGCCGCCTTGACGGGCAGCGACGTGAAATAGGCTGCCGGTCCGCCCGGGACTACGGGTTCGTCCACGGGCTGATTGCCGGCATTGTCCGGAATCCGGGCGTCGTCACAATTGATGGCCACCCGTTCCAGCGAGATGCGCGCCCTCCCGCCGGCCTGGCCGGCGCACAGCACAAGCTCCGGCGTGAAACGCTCGAGGGCCTCCGCCAGCACCTTGGCCGACTCGCCGAAGACGCATGGCAATTCCACCGCCTGGACATCCAGCCCTTCGGATTGGAGCAGCCGTGCCGCCGAACGGGCCGCTGCCCACGACGGATTGGCCGTATCGCCGCCAAATGGCTCGAACCCGGTCAGGAGAATCATCGCCCCAGCCTAACAACGCCCTTCCACTGCCCGGCAAGGCGCCACCCCCGCGGCACCCTTAACCCGGCCCCGTCCACACTTGGCCGCCAGGGCAGGTGTCGCTCCGGCCTCACGCGTCTGTCCGCGTCGGCAGGGTGAGGATTTCGGCCCCGTCGTTGGTGATGGCGATCGTGTGCTCACTGTGTGCAGTCCGGCAGCCGGTCGCACTTCGGAGCGTCCACCCGTCGGCGTCGGTGATGAGTTCAGCGGTGTCGGCCATGACCCATGGCTCCAGGGCGAGCAGCAGCCCGGGGCGCAGCTTGTAGCCACGGCCTGGCCGTCCGGTGTTGGGAATGTGCGGGTCCTGGTGCATGGTCGATCCGATGCCATGGCCCCCGAACTCGGTGTTGATCGGGTACCCCGCCTCGCCAAGGACTGAGCCGATGGCATGGGAGATGTCGCCGATCCTGGCTCCGGGCCGGGCAGCGGCTATCCCTGCGCTCAACGCGCGCTCGGTCGCGCTGATCATCGCGACGCCTTCCGGGGGCTTTGAGCCGCCCACGATGAAGCTGATGGCGGAGTCTGCTGCGACTCCCCGCTTGGAGACGGCGAGGTCGAGTGTCAGCAGGTCGCCATCGGCCAGCGTGTAGTCGCGTGGGAGTCCGTGGAGCACGGCGTCGTTGACGGCCGTGCAGATGTAGTGTCCGAACGGCCCGCGGCCGAAGGACGGCTCGTAGTCGACGTAACAGGACTGCGCACCAGCCTCGGCGATCATGGCCTGCGCCCATCGGTCGAGGTCCAGGAGGTTCGCGCCGACCGTGCTGCGGTTCTTCAGCGTCTGCAGGATGTCAGCGACAAGGGCGCCTGCTTCTTTGGCCCGGGCAAGTTCGGTGGGATTCAGGATCTCGATCATGCGGCGCCTTTCTCACGCGTCCAATAACTATACCGGTCATATTATCCCGGTATAATCGAAGCCATGGTCAGGTTGCCCCTCACATTCGCAGAGATCGAGCGCGGACAGCGCCTCGGCGCCCTGTTGCGCCGCGCCAGGGGGGGACGCTCGATGCTCGACATCGCGCTCGATGCACGCGTCTCACCGGAAACCCTCCGGAAGATCGAGACGGGCCGCGTAGCGACCCCCGCCTTCCCGACCATCGCCGCTATCGCCGGCGTCCTCGGACTCTCCCTCGATGCGGTGTGGGCCGAGGTCACCCAGACCAAACGCGCCACTGAACCAACCGGCCCTGATCACAACGCCCGTGAGCGGCTGGCTTCGTAAGCCTCGATCCCGCAGCTGCGCAGGCCGCCCCATGCTGCAACCGGCCGCCGCCTCGCCCGTCAGCATCCTTGACATTCAGTCGAACATATATTCGAATGTAGGCATGAGATGGGACGCACAAGCACTTGAGCGCGGCGATTCCCCGGCCGCCGCTTCGCCCACGGCTGCCCTGCTGCCCCTGGCCGGACTCGTGCGGACGGTTTCCACCCCGGAGTTTGCCGGGATCACCTTCCATGAGGTCACCGCCAAATCGGTGCTCAACAAGGTGGTCGCCGGTTCGCGGATGCCGTTCGACTGAACCGTCAACCCCTACCGCGGCTGCAGCCACGCCTGCGTCTACTGCTTCGCGCGCAAGAGCCACACCTATCTGGACTTCGACGCCGGACTGGACTTCGACAGCCAGGTGGTGGTCAAGATCAACGCCGCCGAGATCCTGCGCAAGGAGCTGGCCAAGCCCTCCTGGCGGCACGAGCACGTGGCCCTCGGCACCAACACTGACCCGTACCAGCGCGCCGAGGGCCGCTACCAGCTCATGCCCGGCATCATCGGTGCCCTCGCCGATTCCGGCACTCCCCTGTCCATCCTCACCAAGGGCACGCTCCTTGCCCGGGACATCCCGCTGCTGAAGCATGCCGCGGCCCAGGTGCCGGTGGGCGTGGGCATCTCGCTGGCCATGACCAACGAGCAGCTGTCGGAAGCCGTGGAACCGGGCACGCCTGGGCCACGTGCCCGGCTGAAGCTCATCTCCCGTCTGCGGGAAGCGGGCCTGCCCTGCGGCGTCATGGCCATGCCCATCCTGCCGTGGCTCTCCGACAGCGACGACGCCCTCGACTCCCTCTTCGGGGCCCTCGCGGCGGCCGGTGCCACAGGGGTCACGGCCGGTGCGCTGTACCTGAAGCCGGGCACCCGTGAATGGTTCATGCAGTGGATCGCCCGGGAACATCCGCACCTGGCGGGAAAGTACCGCCGCCTGTACGGCAGCGGGTCGTACGCATCCAAGGAATACCGCGCCTGGCTGGCAGGGCGGGTCCGGTATTTCAAGGACCTGCACGGCTTCTCCGGCTCGCAGGGCTTCAGCCACCGGGACCTGGACGGGGGCAGCGACCATGACAACGCCCGGGAGGAAGAAGCCCAGTACCCGGCCGGGAGCATCCCGGACACCGCGGGGCACGCAAACCCACGCCACGCCGGCGCCATCCGTTCCGGCACGGCCCGTTCCGACGCCGCCCAGCCCACACTGTTTTGAAGCCAGCTCCACCTCAAGCACACAGAGCCATGTGCTCCCCTGCGCAGTCAGCCGGAGCGGAAAATGCCCTGAGCCGCCGGGCGCAGGATGCCTAGAGCGCCTTGACTGCGCCGAGCACCCTGGCCAGCGAATCCTTGGCGTCCCCGAACAGGAGCGTCGTCTTGGGATCGTGCAGGAGCTCATTCTCGATGCCGGCAAACCCCGGGCGCATAGACCGCTTCAGGAACACGACCTGCTGGGCCTGCACCACTTCCAGGATCGGCATCCCGTAAATCGGCGAACCCGGCGAGGACTTGGCCGCCGGGTTGACGACGTCATTGGCCCCGACTACCAGAACGATGTCCGTGGTCGCGAATTCGGGATTGACTTCCGCGAGCTCCCGCAGTGACTCGTACGGCACGTTGGCCTCTGCCAGCAGCACGTTCATGTGGCCGGGCATGCGTCCCGCCACGGGATGGATGGCGAACACGACGTCCACTCCGCGGGCGCCCAGTGCCGTGGCAAGCTCCGCCACAGTGTGCTGGCCCTGGGCCACGGCGAGCCCATAACCGGGAACGATCACCACCCGCTGGGCGTAGCCGAGCTGGACGGCAATGTCCTCCGGGGACGAGGAACGCACTGGCCGGTCGCTCAGGGCGGTCGAACCCGCCGTCGAGCCGCCCTTGAACGCCCCGAACATGATTCCGCCGACTCCGCGCCCCATGGCCGAGGCCATGACCTTGGTCAGGATGGTGCCGCTCGCGCCCACGAGCGTCCCGGCGACCAGCAGCAGGACATTGCCCAGGACCACGCCGGACGCTGCCACCGCCAGCCCCGTGAAGGCATTCAGCAGGGAGATCACGATCGGCACGTCCGCCCCGCCCACGGGCAGCACCAGGAGCAGCCCTGCGGCGAGGCCCAGGCCCAGCAATGCGAGCGACCAGCCCAACGACCCGGTCAGGACCACCAGAGCTCCTGAGATGACCGCCCCCAGCAGGACGGCCCCCATCACCCAGGGCATCCCGGGAAACAGCAGCGGACGGGTGCTGATGAGCTCCTGCAGCTTGCCCACGGTCACTGCGGAGCCGGCGAAGGATACGGCGCCCACCAGCATGGTGAAGACCACGGCCAGGCGGACCCAGGGATCTTCCTGGTGGCCAAGTTCCAGTACGGCGACGAGCGCCGCGGCCCCGCCCCCGACGCCGTTGAAGAGCGCCACGAGTTGGGGCATCTGGGTCATCTGCACCCGGCGCGCCACGGGGAAGGCAATCGCGGAGCCCACGGCGATGGCCGCGAGGATGAGTGGAACATTTTCCAGCCGCGCGGAGAGGAAGACGGTGACGACGGCGAGCAGCGCCCCGGCCGCGCCGATGGCGTTGCCGCGGCGGGCAGTTCGTGGCGAGCTGAGGCCCTTGAGTGCCAGGATGAAGCAGACGGCGGCCACAAGGTAGAGCAGGGCTGTCCATTCGGGGCTCAGGAGGCTCATTTGGACTCCCCCGCCGCGTCGGCGGAGCTCCCCTCACCGGGGTGTCCTTCGCCCGCGGTTCCGCCAGCCTTGGCGGCGCCGCTTGGGGCGGGGATGCGTGTCCGTTTGTGGGCGCTGAACATCTCCAGCATCCGGTCCGTGACCACAAAGCCGCCCACCAGGTTGACGGTGGCCAGGACGACGGCCAGGAGCGCGACGCCGAGGACCCACGGGTCACTGGCCTGTCCGGCGACGATGATGGCGCCGACCAGGATGATGCCGTGGATGGCGTTGGCGCCGGACATGAGCGGTGTGTGCAGTTTGCTGGTGACCTTGGAGACGACTTCGAAGCCAACGAACACCGCGAGCACCACCACGGTCAGCAACGCGACGGGGCCCATCACGCCTCCCTTTCCAATGCTTCCGCGGTGGGGGCGTGCCGCACCGTGCCGCCGTGGGTCAGGCACGTTCCGGCGACCACATCGTCGTCGAAGTCCGGGGCCACCGAGCCGCAGTCGGTCATGAGCGCGAGGAAGTTGCTGACGTTCCGGGCGAAAAGCCGGGACGCGTCCGAGGGCATGGCGGATGCCGCGTCCTGCAAACCCACGAGCGTGACCGATCCGCCGTCGACCGGCACCTGCACGTCCTGACCGGCGATCACGCCTTCGACGTTGCCTCCGGACTCCGCGGCGAGGTCGACGACGACAGACCCTGCCCGCATGCCGGCCACCATGGCGGTGGTCACCAGCAAGGGAGCGGCCCGGCCGGGGATGGCCGCCGTCGTGATCAGGACGTCCGCCGCCGCGACATGCGGGGCCAGGAGGCTGCGCTGGCGTTGCGCCCGGTCCTCACCGAGGGCACGGGCGTAGCCTCCGGTTCCGTCTGCCGCCGCATCGATGTCCAGGTTGATGAACGTGCCGCCCATCGAGGCGACTTCCTCGGCGGAGGCGGCCCGGATGTCGTTGGCCGAGACCCGGGCGCCGAGCCGCTTTGCCGTGCCGATCGCCTGCAGCCCGGCGACGCCGGCCCCAAGGACGAGCACCCTCGCCGGCGGGATGGTACCGGCGGCGGTCATGTAGAGCGGGAAGAACCGCGGGTAGCGGACGGCGGCTTCCAGCACGGCGCGGTAGCCCGTGACCAGGGACTGGGAGCTGAGCGCATCCATGGACTGCGCCCGGGAGATCCGCGGAAGCAGCTCCAGGGCGAACGAGGTGATCCCGGCAGCGGCGAGTGTCCGGACGGTCGGCAGCTCCGAGGACGGCGATGCCAGCCCGATGGTGACGGTGCCGGGCCGCAGCCGGGCCGCGGCCTCCGGGGTGAGCGGGCGGACATGCAGCAGGACGTCCAGGGCCTCCAACGGGAGCTCGGAGATGACCGTCGCGCCGGCCTCCTTGAAGGCGGCGTCGGCGAAGCCTGCTTCGGTGCCGGCACCGCTCTCGACCAGGAGATGGAGCCCGAGCGCCGTCAGCTGCCGGGCCGTCTCCGGTGTGGCCGCGACGCGGCGTTCTCCGGCTCGCTGCTCTCGTCCGACACCGACCTGCACGGGCCACTCCTCTCGGTTGGGATCAGAGTAGGCACATGCCTGACCGTTTGGCGAGAGGCGGGCTCCCGAAGCGCGGCGGCGAGTCCGGTCAGCGGCCCAGGCCCGCTTCCACTCCGCGCGACCCGGTGGCCTGCACAGCCGCCAGGAGGGCCTCGACGATGGGGAGGTCCGCCGGGATCCACGGCAGGTCCAGGACCCCTGCCGGATTGCGGAGGTCGAGCCAGCGCAATTCGTCATGGTCCTCCAGCGGCCGGGGTTCTCCCTGCACGAGCTCCGCGAACCAGACCCTCATCGCCGCCTTCGCGTTGAGCGGCCAGCCCGCGGCGGTTTCCGCGGGCAGCTCCGCCCCGAGCCGCACCAGCACGCCCAGTTCTTCCCGGAGCTCGCGGTGCAGGGCGTCCTCGGCGGCCTCGCCTGGTTCGACTTTTCCGCCCGGGAACTCCCACATTCCGGCAAACTGCGGCGGCGCTGTGCGCCGGGCCACAAGGAGCATGCCCGGGTCGGCCAGGGAGTCCACTACTGCGCCGCCAACGACGCCTATGAGTCCAGTCACGCCCTCAAGTCTAAGGCGGGCGCAGGGTCCGGCGCCCGGAGGCCGGGGCGGGGCCGGGGCCGGTAGGGGACAATGGTGGAGGCGGCCGCCACGATACCTTCCGGAATATTCGGCGTCCCCTCCCGGTTCTTAAAAGCATATTTATCTGTCCGATCCATCCGGCCTCTCCCGGAAAATCTCTCCGAAAAGACGAATGACAACCACCACACACGCCCCGGCGCCGACCAAGTCCGGCACCCGTCACGTTGCCTTGGCAATCATTGCCCTCGCGATGGGCGGCTTTGGCATCGGCACCACGGAATTCACCATGATGGGCCTGCTCAAGGAGATCGAACAGGGCCTGAACATCAGCACGCCCGAGGCAGGTCACCTGATTTCGGCCTACGCCCTCGGCGTCGTGATTGGCGCGCCGGTGCTGGCCGCGGTCGGGGCCAAACTCCCGCGGAAGTATCTGGCCCTCGGGCTCATGCTTTTCTTCAGCATCGCCAACCTCAGTTCCTTCCTCGCCCCGGACTACGGCTCCATGCTGGTGTCCCGGTTCGCCGCGGGACTCCCCCACGGCGCCTTCTTCGGGGTTGCGGCCGTGATTGCCGCCTCCCTGGTGGCGCCGACCAAGCGGGGCTGGGCCATTTCGATGGTCATGGCCGGGCTGACGGTGTCCAACGTCATTGGCGTCCCCTTCGCCACCTGGCTGGGCCAGAGCTACGGGTGGCGGCTGCTGTTCCTGCTGGTGGGCCTGATCGGCATCATTACGCTGTTCATGCTGTGGAAGTTCGTCCCGTTTCAGAAACCGCACGCCGATGCCAGCTTCCGCAGGGAGCTCGGCGCGCTCAAGCGGCTGCAGGTGTGGCTTGCCATCCTGGTCGGCATCGTCGGCTTCGGCGGGTTCTTCGCGACCTACACCTACATTTCGCACACCATGACCTCCGTCGCCGGCCTCCCGGCGGCCTGGCTGCCGCTGGTCGTGGCCCTGTACGGCGTGGGCATGGTGGTGGGCAACATCGTTGGCGGCCGGATCGCCGACAAGTCCGTCATGGGCACGATTTACTGGGTCCTGCCCGGCACGGCGGTGGCACTCGTGGTTTATGCCGTGGGCGTCCACTGGGCCTGGTCCGCGCTGGTCATGGTGTTCGTCGTTGGCGCCGCCGGGTCCATGCTCGTTCCCGCCCTGCAGACCAGGCTGCTCGATGCGTCCCCTGATGCACCGTCGCTGGCCTCCTCGCTGAACCATGCTGCGCTCAACGTCGCCAACGCGCTCGGTGCCTTCCTGGGCGGCCTGGTGATCGCCTGGGGCTGGGGCTACGTCGCCCCCGCGCTCGTGGGCGCCGTCCTGGCCGTGCTGGGTCTCGGGGTCGCCGCCTTCAGCGGCGCAGTGGAACGCCGGCGGCCGCTGGCCTCCTAGCCACCCCGCCACCCGCCAGAACAGCCGCGGCCGAACAGGCGCGGCCGCGGTACCCCGCCAACGGCAGAGGAAGAGGCCGCGGCAGCAGGGTGCAGATGCTGTAAATAGAACAGCAGTCCTGTCCAGTGATGCACTGGGCAGGACTGCTGTTTTGTTGAGGGGCTGCCGTTCCATCTGGCGGCTGCCGTTCTCCCTATGGGCTTCTGTTCTCCCTGTGGGCTGGGCGGCTCAGGGGGCGCTGACGCGCTGCACATCCGGTTCCAGGTAGATGACCCGGGCAATCGGGACGGCTTCCCGGACCCGGACCTCCGCGTCATCAATCGCCTTCGCAATGTCCTGGCCCGAGTCCGAGCGGCCGATGCTGATCTTGGCCGCCACCAGCAGCTCCTCGGGGCCAAGGTGCATGGTCTTGAGGTGAATGATGCTGGTGCCGCCGGCCTCGATCGCGCTGCGGATCTTGGCGACGTCATCGCGGGTGGCCGACTCGCCCAGCAGCAGGGACTTGGTTTCCATGGCCAGCACCACGGCGATCGCCACGAGCAGCAGACCGATCATCGCGGTGCCGAGGGCGTCCCAGATGCCGTTCCCGGTCAGGAGCGTCAGGCCCACGCCGAAGAGCGCGAACACCAGGCCCACGAGGGCGCCGAAGTCCTCGAGCAGGATCACCGGGAGTTCCGGCTGCTTGGCGTTGCGGATGAACTTAACCCAGCTCTGCTTCCCACGCAGGGGGTTGGATTCGATGATCGCTGTCCGGAACGAGAAGGACTCGGCAATGATCGCGCCGATCAGGACGGCCAGCGGCACCCACCAGAAGTCACCTTCGATGGCGTGCGGGTGCTGGATTTTTCCCCAGGCCTCGTACAGTGCGAACAGGCCGCCGACGCTGAAAAGCACAATCGAAACGATGAAGGCGTAGATGTAACGCTCGCGGCCGTAGCCGAAGGGGTGCTCGGGGCTGGCTTCCCGCTTTGCGCGTTTGCCGCCGAGCAGGAGCAGCAGCTGGTTGCCGGAGTCTGCGAGGGAGTGAATCGCCTCGGCCAGCATGGACGAGGACAGCGTCAGAAAGTAGGCGACGAACTTCAAAACGGCGATGGTCAGGTTTGCGGCCAGCGCCGCGAGAATCGCCTTGGTACCGCCATTTGCAGCCACGTGAGCTTCTCCTTATGGGGTTCTTCCGGGGTGTATGCGAACACCGGAAGAACCCAGCGCCCACAAGGAATACCGTACCGGTTTCCGGGCCGGCGCCGAACCGCGGCGGGGACCAACGCTGCCACGTAACGATTGGGTAGTCCCCTGCTGACAAGCAATCCGCCCTATGTTAGCTTGAAGCCATATTCGGTATTCACAATTTGGATGCCGAAAAATATGTAGGAGGAGACATGGGCTTTCTTGGCTGGATCATTCTCGGACTCATAGTGGGTGCAATCGTCAAGGCACTCTTGCCCGGCAGGGTCGGTGGCGGCTGGGTTACCAGTCTCGTGCTCGGCGTCGTCGGCGCGATTGTTGGCGGCTGGATCGGGGACCTGCTGTTCGGCGGCGGCAAGATGGAATTCTGGAATCTCGGTTCCTGGCTCCTGGCCATCGTCGGTGGCCTCGCGGCCGCGTTCATCTACGGCGCCATCACAGGGCGCAACAAGACCACCACCTAATTCTTCAAGGCACTGGCCGCACACTTTGTGTGGGGGCGACAGTGACACTACGACGGCGGGGCTCACCATTCGGTGGGCCCCGCCGTTCGTTTGGCCTGCGTTTTTCGGACAGGAATTCCTGCCGGACCCGCTGGTTTCCTGCTGAGCGGCTAGGGGGTTTGCTGGGAGCGGGCGCTGGCGTACAGGCAGACAGTGGCTGCGGTGCCGAGGTTCAGGCTTTCCGCTTCCCCGTACACCGGCACGGCCACCCGGTGGTCGGCCAGCGCGATCTCGTCCTCGGACAGGCCTTGGGCCTCGTTGCCGAAGAGCCAGGCGGTCGGCTGTTCCAACGCGTACACCGATTCGGCGGCGGATGCCCCCAGGCGGCGGGCCGCGTTCTCGTCCTGGAGACGGTCCAGGTCCAGTTGTCCCTTGCCGTCCGCGGCCAGCACGCCGACGCCACGCTCCCGGCAGCGGGCCACGACTTCCTCGACCTCCGCGCCGAGGACAACGGGCAGATGGAACAGGGAACCCGCCGTCGACCGCACGGCCTTGGGGTTGTAGATGTCCACGCTCGAGCCGGTCAGGATGACGGCGTCGGCGCCGGCGGCGTCGGCCGCCCGCAACACGGTGCCTGCGTTGCCGGGGTCCCGGACCTGGCACAGGACGGCAATCAGCCGCGGGCCGGTGTCGAGCACGTGCTCAAGGCTCACGTCCAGGAAGCCGCAGACGGCAATGATGCCCTGTGGGGTGACGGTGTCCGCCATCGCAGCGATCACTTCGTCGGTTGCGAGGTGCGCGTGGGTTCCCTCGGCCAGCTGCTCCAGCTCCGGGTGGCGGTCCAGGCAGGCCTCGGTGGCGTACACCTCATAGACGATGCCGGGCTCCCCCGCGGCGATCCTCTTCCGGTGCAGGACCAAAGCCTCACGGACCGCCTGCGGGCCTTCGGCCAGGAACTCGCGACGCTTTAAACGGGCCGGGCGCCCGGCAAGCTGTGCCACCTTCCTCATCCGATCAGCTCGGGGGTTGGAGAGTGGAAAGTCTTGCGGGCGCCCGGTTTCGTTCATATAAGAACCTTAGTGGCTATTCCAGCCGGCTCTTGAACGAGACAGTCTTTCAACTGCGGGAGGAACTACTTTGCAGCCTCGTCGGCGGCCTTCTTGGCAGCAGGCTTCTTCGCGGGAGCCTTCTTGGCAGCCTTGGGAGCCGGGGCAGCCTCAGCCTGGACGGCCGGAGCGGACGTGTCGGCAGGCAGCGAGTCCTTGGCGACCTTGACCAGCGCGGCGAAGGCGTTGGCGTCGGAAACGGCCAGCTCGGCCAGCATACGGCGGTCAACCTCAACCTCAGCGGCCTTCAGGCCCTGGATCAGGCGGTTGTAGGTCAGGCCGTTGGCGCGGGATGCAGCGTTGATGCGCTGGATCCAAAGACGGCGGAAGTCGCCCTTCTTCTTCTTACGGTCACCATAGCTGTACACAAACGAGTGCAGCAGCTGCTCTTTTGCCTTGCGGTACAGGCGTGAACGCTGTCCGCGGTAACCCTTTGCGCGTTCGAGGATAACCCGGCGCTTCTTGTGGGCGTTAACCGCCCTCTTCACACGTGCCACGTGCGTACTCCTTAGAAAATTTCTGATCCCAAGCGTCTACTGCCGGAACGGTCCGGCTGGCCTGAGAAGCCTTTTTGGTAGTTGACTGCTGCCAGGTGGCGAACAGTCAGAGAACTTGGAACTTAGATGCCGAGCATCTTCCGGATGACCTTGGCGTCGCCCTTGAAGACGATCTTGTCGCCGGCAAGGCGACGGGTCAGCCGGGAGGACTTGTGCTCGAGGTAGTGGCGGCGGTTGGCCTGCTGGCGGCGCAGCTTGCCGGTACCGGTCAGCTTGAAGCGCTTCTTAGCACCGCTGTGGGTCTTCATCTTCGGCATGGGAACCGATCTCCTTACGTATCCGCAGAAAAGTCTGCAGCTCTTTCGTGCAGCCACCCCTGCGGGCGGCGTGCTGGTTGCCTGCTGCCGGACATTGCTGTCCGGCAGCCGTGAACTAGTTGGTCTTCTTGGTGCCAGGCTTGGCGGCTGCCCGGGGGGCGGCCGGCCGTGCGGCGGGCTTCGGCGCTGCGGGCCTGGGTACCGGCTTCGGAGCAGCAACCGGCTTCGGTGCTGCTGCCGGAGCGGCTGCCTTTTCCTCGGGAGCCTTCGCTGCTGCCGGGGCCGGAGCGGCCTTCGGAGCCGCGGGAGCCTTGGCTGCTGCCGGCTTCTCGGCCGCCTTCGGAGCCGCCGGAGCCTTCGCTGCTGCCGGCTTCTCGGCCGCCTTCGGAGCCGCCGGAGCCTTCGCTGCTGCCGGTTCCTCGGCTGCCTTCGGTGCGGCTTCCGCCGGCACGTCCTGGGCGGGGGCCTCGTCGGCCTTGGTCTCTTCGACCGGAGCCGCTTCAACCTTGGCTTCTTCAACCTTGGTCTCTTCGACCTTGGCTTCCTCGACCTTGGTCTCTTCAACCTTGGCTTCTTCGACGGGGGCCTCCGCTGCGGGTGCCTCCGGCGATACGACGTAGCCTTCCGGCAGGAGGTCCGACAGCGTCTGGGTCAGCGGGGCGTTGCCACCGGAGACATCGACGCGTCCCGAAGCCTTGGCTTCGTTCTCAGCCTTGGCTTCTGCGCGCTGCGTTGCGCGGCGGGCCTCCGCCTTGGCTTCGGCTTTGTTCTTCAGCGGGCCAACCACCATGACCATGTTGCGGCCATCGATGCGCGGGCTGGACTCCACCACACCAACTTCGGCGACGTCGTCGGCGAAGCGCTGGAGCAGGCGGATGCCCATCTCGGGGCGCTGCTGCTCGCGGCCGCGGAACTGGATCATGGCCTTGACCTTGTCGCCGGCACCGAGGAACCGGAGCGCGTGGCCGCGCTTCGTTTCGTAGTCGTGGGTGTCGATCTTCAGGCGGAAACGGATTTCCTTCAGGACCGTGTTGGTCTGGTTCTTCCGGGCCTCGCGTGCCTTGACAGCGGCTTCGTACTTGTACTTGCCGAAGTCCATCAGCTTGCACACCGGAGGCTTCGCCTGCGGTGCAACTTCAACGAGATCAAGATCGGACTCGGCAGCCAAACGCAGGGCATCCTCAATACGGACAATTCCTACTTGTTCGCCTGCAGGGCCGACCAGCCGCACCTCGGGGACGCGGATACGCTCATTGATTCTTGGCTCGCTAATGTTAAAGCTCCTGTGTTCGTGAGGGGTATTCCACCGGCAAAAAGAGAAGGCCCCCAATTGCCGGAGCAATCGAAGGCCTCGAGATCGGAACTGCCGCCCTCAAGGGGGCGGCATGCACTTCCTGCGGACCGGAGTCCGAGGTAGTGCCCGACCAGGTACCCGGCAACCTTGACTCCTGGACAGGAGGGGCTTCCCGAAGGAAGTTTCGCGGCTGACGCGGGTGGGAGAGAACTCCGCTTGCAAACTAAAGCCAACTCTACAGAAAGACACCCGTTCAACGCACGTATGCGTCGCCGGGCGCCAACTTCAGTGACAAGCACTGCCAGTCAGAACACTGCATTCTATAAAAGCTTGAGAATAACGACATTTAGTCGGTCTGTGACAAGCTTACCAGCATGAGCACTTCAGATAGTAATTCCCACGTCTTCGAGCCCGCGGCAGCCCAGGCGGACGTCTCGCAGCAGATCCGCGACATCTCGGAAGTCCCCTCCATCGAGGTCATCACCACGGCCGCCGTGCACCTGATGAGCGCCGCCGCGGTAAAGCTCGGCCTCGCCGCCGAGGAAAATGCCCAGGACCTCAAGGACCTGGACGAGGCCCGCAAGCTGATCACCGCCCTCGCCGGTCTGGTGACCGCAGCGGCGCCCGAAATCGGCTCACAGCACGCTGGACCGTTGCGCGACGGACTCCGTTCGCTTCAGCTGGCCTTCCGCGAAGAATCGATCATCCCGGACGCGCCGGGCAAGGGCCCGGGCGAGAAGTACACCGGCCCCGTCAACTAAGCACCCGTCAGCCAGGACAACGCCGGCGTGCGGACCACCCAGGTCCGCCCGCCGGCGTCGTTATTTTCCGTCCGCAGGATTTGCCGTTCACAAAGCCCGGGCGCGTGCCCGGAGTGGCGCAATGGCGGCAGGCCCGCGTTCAGACGCGGGCCAGGCGGCTGCGCCGGACCTGTTGCAGGGCCAGTCCCACCAGGCAGAGGGCCACGCCCGCCAACCCCACTGAGACGAAGCCGGCCGACGGGCCGATGAGGTCAATGAACAGCCCGGCAAGCGGCGCGCCCAGGGCCACTCCGCCGGTGAGCGATGACCCGTACCAGCCCATCGCCTCGCCACGCCGGCTTTCATCCACCAGTTCGGCCACCTTTTCCGAGGCCGCGGACAACACCGGCGCGCACAGCAGACCCGGCAGCAACGCGAGCAGGCTGAGCGTCCAGACGTCGGTCGCGAAGGCCATCGGGACCGTCAGCGCTGACATCCCCAGCAACAGGAGGATCGGGGAAACGGCCCGGTGCATGGCACCGTAGAGGACGCCGCCCACCACCGAGGCCGCGCACCAGAAGAGGAACACGATGCCGATTTCGGCCTGGTGGCCGCCGGTCTGGAGCGCCGCGACGATGCCGACGTCGGTGCCGCTGAGGACCATGCCGGCACCGGCGCCGACGGCAAACACGGCGGCTACGGCGGCGGTGAACCAGCTGAAGTTGTGGATGACCCTGTGGCGCAGGCCGGATCCCCGCCGGCGGCGCTCCTCGGCGGCGGCCGCCAGGGGTGCCAGTTCGGCTGCTGCCTCCTGCAGGTGGGCCGGCGCGGCGGCGACCACTGCGGCTTCCGCGCACTCCAGCTCCTGCGCCTCAAGCCCGGCGTCCGGGGAAGCACTCCGGGTGGGCGGGTTGAACCACATGAGGAAGAGCCCGGAGACGGATGTGGCCACTCCCACGACTGTCAGGCCCAGGACGGACTGGCCGCTGGTGGCGACGACGGCTCCGACGGCCGGGCCGATCATGAAGACCAGCTCGGTGGCGATGGCGTCGAGCGCAAAGGCAGTCCGGCGCTGTTCCCCGGGGGCCAGAACGCCCAGCGACTGCCGCACCACGCTGAAGATGGGCAGAGTCAGCAGGCCCCCGATGAAGACCAGGGGCAACAGGGCCTCGTAGGACACGTGCGGCACGATCGACCAGATCACGGCCTCGGAGACCACAGACGGAATCAGCGCCTTTCGCAGCCCCACGGTGTCGACCCGGCGTCCGCGCCAGGGCGCGCCGACGGCGATACCGATCGTCATCACGGCGGCGGCCGCTCCGGCGGCGGCGTAGCCCTGGCCGAGGGTCAGGACGATGTGCAGGGTCAGCAGGACGCCGGCCGCCGAGTGCGGTATGCGGGCGATCATGCCGACCAGCAGGAGGCGCCTGATGGGCCGGATGGCCAGCAGCTGACGGTAAAGCGCGAAATTCACGGACTATATCCTTCTGGTACTGCCCACGGCAGCACCGGGAGGTCCCCCCGTTGGGCCGTCAGCTATGGTGCTGCACGCTGCAGCTTGACCTCGATCGAATCAACCCGCTCGGCAAAGATTTCATTCCGGGCCCAGGCGTTATTGAGGCCGGCGACGATCGACTGCACGCCGGCGGCGTCGAGACCGTCTTCAAGGTAGAGGACCACACGGAGTTCCGGGCCGGCTCCCCCACCGGGGAGCCGCCTGCCATCGGCCGTGGCCGAGGCAACTCCACCCCCCGGATGAATTTCAACACGGCGGACCGCCGGAAAGCCAACCGCGCCTTCCCCGAGTGCACCCGCGAGATCGGGGTCGGCGTATGACGGCGTCCATGGCTGCTGCTGGGCGAGGGCCCAGACTGCCGGCCGGCGGACCACGAACGTCACTTCCGAGCCGGGATCGAGCACGAGCAGCTCCGCCCCTTCCGCGACCGCTGACAAGGCGGCCCGGGCCGCGTACACGGCGACCGGCCTGGCCTCCGGGTGCCACGCCGTCAGTGACGCTGCCGAGGTGAACACCGGCATGGCCGTCCGTCCGTCCGGCGCCTTGAGCGTCACCAGGGCCATGTCGGCCTGCTTGTCCGAGTGCAGCGGATCCCCGTTGGGCCCGGCCGCGGCCTCGCCCTCTTCGGCGAGCTGGGCGAGGATTGGCACGAACACCCGGGCGGTGGCCAGCGCGGCCACCACGGCCGCCTCGTCGCCAGTGCCCGCGGCGAGGTCGGACAAGGCCGCCAGATAGCCGGCGTCGGCGGTGCCGTCGTCGTCGTCGAAATTATGGATCTTGGCGTCATTGCCGGACAGGCTGCGCCCAGCCCAGGGTTGGCCGGCGGAGTCCGTGGCCCCGCCGGCGCCGGCAAGGGCCGCCGCGATATGCCCGGGCAGATGCCGGATGGGACCGGCCCCGGTCCCTGCCTGCACTGTCTCGTGGGGGTTATTGGGGTCGTGGGTGTCGTGGGAGTGCGTCATGGGCGCCTTCGCCGCTAGCGGCGGCCGGCGACGTCGAGGGCCTCGGGCAGGGTGAAGTTGCCGTTGTAGAGGGCCTTGCCGACGATGGCGCCTTCGACGCCGAGCGGCACCAGGGAGCGCAGGACCTTGAGATCCTCGAGGCTGGAAATGCCGCCGGAGGCGACCACCGGCTTGCCCGTTTTCTCGACCATCTGGCGCAGGAGTTCGACGTTGGGGCCCTGGAGCGTGCCGTCCTTGGTCACATCGGTCACGACGTACCGGGCGCAGCCGGCGTCCTCGAGGCGGCCGAGCACGTCCCAGAGGTCCCCGCCTTCCTTGGTCCAGCCCCGGCCGGCGAGGGTGGTGCCGCGGACATCCAGGCCGACGGCAATCTTGTCGCCGAAGCGCTCGATCACCCGGGCCGTCCATTCCGGGTTTTCCAGTGCCGCCGTGCCCAGGTTGACGCGTGCGACGCCGAGGTCGAGGGCCTTCTCAAGGGATTCGTCGTCGCGAAGGCCGCCGGAGAGCTCCACCTTGATATCGAGCCGGCCGACGACCTCGCGCAGGAGCTCGGCGTTGGAGCCGCGCCCGAACGCGGCGTCCAGGTCGACCAGATGCACCCACTCAGCCCCCTGCTGCTGCCAGTTGAGGGCGGCCTCCAGCGGGGTGCCGTAGCTCGTCTCGCTGCCGGCTTCGCCCTGTACGAGCCGGACGGCCTGTCCGTTGACGACGTCGACGGCGGGCAGGAGCTCGAGTACGGGCAGCGGGGTTTCGGTGGTCATCGTGGAGTCCTCAGCTTGGGGATGGGGGTGGGGAGGGGCGGTCAGGACGCCGGCAGGGTCAGGAGGTAGGCGGCCAGCAGTGACATGCCGGCGAGGATGTAGAAAACGATCTGCACCCAGAGCGGACTTTTCTGCTGGCGGAAGGAGATCCCGCCGCCAACCAGCAGGCCGGCCACGCCCATGAGCACCAGGGACCACATCTAGGCGGTCCCTTCCGGGGCTGCGGTACGGTCCGGGGCTGCGGGGCGCAGGCTTTGGACCCAGTTGCGCAGCAGCCGGGCGCCGGCGTCGCCGGACTTCTCCGGGTGGAACTGGGTGGCACACAGCGGGCCGTTTTCCACGGCCGCGATGAACGGGGCACCGTGGTCGGACCAGGTCACCAGCGGCGCAGCCATCCGCGGCTGGATGACGTCGAAGTCCCACTTCTGGACACCGTAGGAGTGCACGAAGTAGAAGCGCTCGTCCTCAACCCCGGCGAAGAGCCTGGACCCTTCGGGGACGGCGACGGTGTTCCAGCCCATGTGGGGCACGACGTCGGCAGGCAACAGTTCCACCTTGCCGGGCCACTCCCCCATGCCCTCGGCTTCGGTGCCGTGTTCGACGCCGGCCTCGAACAGCACTTGGAGCCCGACGCAGATGGCCAGCACGGGGCGGCCTCCGGCGACACGGCGGCCGATCATGCGGATGGCGTCAACGGCCTTGAGTTCGCGCATGACGGTTTCGAAGGCGCCGACACCGGGGACGACGAGGCCGTCGGCATTGAGGACATCCTCAGGCTTGGAGCTGAGGATGACTTCGGCGCCGGCCCGCTCCAGCGCGCGGACGGCGGACCGGACATTCCCGGAGCCGTAGTCCAGCACCGTAACTGTGGGCTTTCCCTGCGGGGAGACCGGCTTGGCCGCGGCGGCGGGGTCGATGATGGCCCCGTCGCGGAGCACCGGGCCGGTCACAAAGCACCCTTTGTCGACGGGATGCCCTCGACGCGGGGATCCGGCTCGACGGCTGCGCGCAGGGCACGGGCAAAGGCCTTGAACTGGGCCTCGACGATGTGGTGGGGGTCACGCCCGGCAGTGACGTTCATGTGCAGGCAGATCCCGGCGTGAAGGGTGATCGCCTCGAAGACGTGGCGGGTCAGGGAGCCCGTAAAGTGGCCGCCGATCAGGTGGTATTCCTGGCCTGCCGGCTCGCCGGCGTGGACCAGGTAGGGACGGCCGGAGACGTCCACGACAGCTTGCGCGAGGGCCTCATCGAGGGGAACGGTCGCCTCGCCAAAGCGGCGGATCCCGGCTTTGTTGCCCAGAGCGGTCCGCAGAACCTCGCCGAAAGTGATGGCCACGTCCTCGACAGTGTGGTGGACATCGATGTGGGTGTCGCCGGTGGCCTTGACGGTCATGTCGATCAAGGAGTGCTTGCTGAGGGCCGTCAGCATGTGGTCGTAGAACGGGACCGACGTGCTGATGTCTGAAACGCCGGTGCCGTCCAGGTTGATCTCGACCAGGACCGAGGACTCGCTGGTGGTCCGTTCCATGCGTGCGGTCCGGCCCTCGGCGGCGGTGGATCCGGTGGTGCTCATGTAGATGTGTCCTTTGGAAGAAGGCAGGGTGTTGGGCAATCTGGCGGGGACGATTGGGCTCCCCACCAAGTCTAGGCCTGCGGCTTTGCGGAGCCGGCCAGGATGAGTTCAAGTGCCTCCAGGAAGGCTGTGGTTTCTGTCTCAGTGCCGGCGGTGACGCGCAGGTGCCCCGGAATACCGACGTCGCGGATGAGGACACCGGCGTCCAGCATGCGCTGCCAAACCTCATGGGGGTTCTCGAGGCCGCCGAAGAACACGTAGTTGGAATCAGACGCGGCCGGGGTCAAGCCCAACCGCGTCAGTTCCGACACGATCCGGTCGCGCTGGCGCTTGATGTCCTCGACGTCCGCCATGAGCGCCTCCCGGTGGCGCAGGGCAGCCAGGGCCGCAGCCTGGGTGATGGCGGAGAGGTGGTACGGGAGACGCACCAGGCGCAGGGCATCCGCGACCTCCGGGGCCGCGGCCATGTAGCCGAGCCGCGCACCCGCGAGGGCGAAGGCCTTGCTCATGGTGCGCGAGACGATGAGCCGCTCCCGGCCAGGCAGCAGGGTGAGGGCACTGGGCGTGCCGTCGTGGGCGAACTCGTGATAGGCCTCGTCAACGATCACGATGGTCTGGCTGGCCTCGCCGGCCTCATAAACGGCCTCGACCACATCAAGGCCCAGCCCCGTGCCGGTCGGGTTGTTCGGGGAACAGAGGAAGACAATGTTGGGCTGAAGCTCGCGGACTTGCTGTGCCGCCGATTCCGCGCTGAGCCCATAGTCGGACGCGCGGACCCCGACGACGTACTCCGTATCCGTGCCGGAGGCCAGCAGCGGGTACATCGAATACGTGGGAGGGAACCCGAGGGCCGTCCGGCCAGGGCCTCCGAAGGCCTGGAGGATTTGCTGAAGGACTTCGTTGGAACCATTCGCGGCCCAGATGTTCTCCGCGTCCAGCCCATGGCCAAGGTATTCGGCGAGGGCTTCGCGCAATTCGGTGAATTCGCGGTCCGGATAGCGGTTCAGCCCGGCAGCGGCGGCGCTCACGGCTTCGGTAATCGCGGCGCGGACATCGGCCGGGACCCCATGGGTGTTCTCGTTGACGTTGAGCAGGATGGGGACGTCCAGCTGCGGCGCGCCATACGGACGCAGGCCACGCAGATTGGTTCGGAGGGGCAGTCGGTTGAGGCGCTCAAGCTGGTCAGTCACGTGACCAGTTTAAGTGGTAGCGGGACGGGCGCTGAAACTGTGACGCCCGCAACGGCACCCGGGGGTGGCTACTTGGACGGAACAAACAGTTGCTGGCCCGGCATCACACGCGCGGCGTCCAGATTGTTCAACTGCACGATATCGGCCACAACATCGCGGGGATCGCGCTCCGGGGCCACCGACCCGGCAATGGCCCAGAGGGACTCCCCCGGTTGGACTGTGACGGATACGGTCGGCGTCACCGAGAGCTGGTCTGCGGAATCTGCCGCTTTCGCGGGAGCGTTGAGGAATCCGCTGAAGGACAGGATGAACGCCGCCAGCAGAATCAGGGGGACGCCGAAAAAGACGAAGCGTCCGCGCCGGGTGAGCCGAAGCGGCGGCTGCTTGGTCCGGCCGCCGGAAACCGCGGCGGCGGCTCCTTGCTGCGCCCGCGACGGCGCGGAGCCGCGGCGCCTGGCGTTGAGCGGGTACACGTTGCCGTGACTGGAACCACTTTGGGCGAGGCCGCCTTGTCCGATGCTGCCGTGTCCGATGCTGCGGCGATCCGCTGCGCCACCCGGACCAACACCACGGTGGCGGGTCGTGACGCCCTGAATGTTAGTGCCGTCAAACGCGCTTGAAACTGACATGAACTGAGCCCTCCTGGACCATAAGTTGCCGCCCGGCGTACTCACGTACTCGCCGCCAACCGGCCGAACCTTCGAACATAGAACCGAACATTGCCTGCGAACCTAGATCGTCGGAATCGAACACATATTCGAATCTTACTTGTTCTGTTTTAGCACTTACTAACGAACGATGTCGAGACTCGCTAGAACAAATGTTTGAAAAAGGTCTGCGGCTGGCCTATTTTTGAGGGACAGGACAACCACTTTCGAACTCCCACTTTCGAACTACCAGTGGGAATTCATTCGTAGTTGATCAGCAGGGTCTGACATTTCAGGCCGGAAGTTCCCGGTGACAGCAGCCACGGCAGCCGGGCGGAACGGAAAGGCGTTGGCGAACATGGCAGCACAAGCCACCGGCGGCAGGGCCACCCCACGGAGCCCGCAGCCCGCCCGGGCCCCCAAGAGCCTCACCGTCCGGCAAAAGAAAATCCTGGAGACCATCCAGCGGTCCGTCACGGACAAGGGCTACCCGCCGTCCATGCGCGAAATCGGCGACACCGTCGGTCTCGCCAGCCTGTCGAGCGTGACCCACCAGCTCTCCCAACTGGAAAAGCTCGGCTACCTGCGGCGCGATCCGAAGCGGCCCCGGGCCATGGAAGTGCTCATGCCGCTGACCCTGGACGAGGGGGCCACACCGATATCTGGTATCGAGAAGTCCAGCCCCTTGCGGGCCGTCGGCGGCCTGTCGGTAACCGAGCTCGCCAGCGCCACTGACACGGCAATGGTGCCGTTCGTCGGACGCATCGCCGCCGGCGGGCCGATCCTCGCGGACCAGGTGGTGGAGGACGTCATGCCGCTGCCCCGCCAACTCGTGGGCCATGGCGAACTCTTCATGCTCAAGGTGGCCGGCGACTCGATGATCGACGCCGCCATCTGCGACGGCGACTGGGTGGTTGTCCGCCGCCAGGGTGATGCCGTGAACGGCGATATCGTTGCCGCCCTGCTGGACGACGAAGCCACGGTCAAGACCTTCCGCCAGCGGGACGGCCACACGTGGCTGTTGCCGCAAAACACCCAGTACGAGCCCATCCTGGGCGACCACGCCGTCATCATGGGCAAGGTCGTATCGGTACTGCGCTCCCTCTAAACTGCGCTCTCTCTAAACTGCGCTCCCCTTAGCCATCCGGGGCATGCTGCCAGTCCGGAGCGGCCACCCCGCGGCGGATTTCCGGCGCAGGGTGGCGGCCCCGGTTTGGGACTTAGGCTTTCGCGGAGTCTTTCGCCAGGCGCTTCAGGGCTGCCATGGCTATCGATGAATCGGTGGTGGGCCAGAACGGCGGCAGCGCGGCGCGCAGGAAGCCGCCGTAACGCTCCGTGGAGAGCCGCGAATCCAGCACTGCCACCACGCCCTTATCCGAGGTCGAGCGGATCAGCCGTCCGGCGCCCTGCGCGAGGCGGATGGCGGCGTGCGTGGCCGAGACGGCCATGAAGCCATTGCCGCCGGCCTGGGCCACGGCCCGCGAACGTGCCGTCATCAGCGGGTCGTCCGGCCGCGGGAAGGGAATCCGGTCGATGACCACCAGCCGGCAGGACACGCCAGGGACGTCGACGCCCTGCCAGAGGGACATGGTGCCGAACAAACACGTGTCAGGTTCGTCGGCAAACTGCCGCACGAGCGCCGTCATGGTCGACTCCCCCTGGCACAGGATGCTGAGGCCCAGCCGGGGCCGCATGGCCTCGGCTGCTTCCTCTGCGGCGCGCCGCGAGGAGAACAGGCACAGGGCGCCTCCGCCGGAGGCGCGGATCAGCTTCTCGAGTTCGTCCAGGGCCTCGGGGGACGTTCCGCGGCCGGGTTTGGGCAGGTGCCGGGCTACGTAGAGGATGCCCTGCTTCGGGTAGTCGAACGGGGAGCCGACGTCGACGCCGGTCCAGCTCGGGGCGCCGTTGCCAACCAGGCCCAGGCCGCCGGCGGCGGGTTCGAAGGCAGCGCCGATGGCCAGTGTGGCCGAGGTCAGGATGACGGTGTGGTCCGCGAACAGGCCCTCGCGCAACCGCCCTGCGACGCTCAGCGGGGCAACGTTGATCAACGCCGGCGCGCTCTCGTCCGGCTGGGAGTAGCCCTGCGCCGGGTCGAAGCTGCTGTTGCGGGAGAACCACACGACTTCGCGGTTTTCGCGCGCGGCCAGCAGGCGTTCACAGAGCTCCAGGATGACCATGAGGCGCGAGCGGGCCAGCTGCCGTCCGCCGTCCGCCGACACGGAGCTGTCCCCCTTGGAATCGGACAGGGCGGCGCGGCACGCGTCGCGCAGCTGGTCGATGCAGTCCAGCTGCTCGCTGTTCAGGCCGTTGGGCATCAGCCCGCTGGGGACGCCGTCGATGGCGAGCTCCAGGTGGGCGGCGGCATTGTTCAGCGCATCCACGGTGATGCCCGTGTGCTTCCGGGCCCCGGACGCGGCGGCGTGCACCATCGCCACGGAGAGCTGGCCCGAGACCGCGCCCGTGACGCGGTCCTGAAGTTCGTGTGCTTCGTCCACCACGACGACGTCGTACTCGGGCAGCACCGCCAGGCCTTCGAAGGCACTGACGGCGAGCATGGCGTGGTTGGTGACCACGACGTCGGCATCGGCGGCGTTCTGCCGTGCCAGTTCGCTGAAGCATTCGGCCGCGAGCGGGCATTTCTGCGCGCCGAGGCACTCCATGGAGGTGACCGAGACCTGGCGCCAGGCCCGGTCCGTGACGCCCGGCATGAGCTCGTCGCGATCCCCCGTCGCGGTCTCCTCGGCCCATTCGCGCAGCCGGACAACTTCCTTGCCCAGCTGGGAGGACGGCCCGCCAAGTGCGGCGGCGAAGTGCGGCACGGACGTGTCCTCGCCGAGGGAAAACAACTGTCCCTCGGAAGGTTCTTCGGACGGGAAGCCGCCCTCGAGTTTGTGCCGGCAGACGTAGTTGGACCGGCCCTTGACCAGGGCGACCTTGACGGGCCGCTCCAGGGCAGGGGTGATGGTCTTAAGCAGCCTGGGCAGGTCACGGCCCACAATCTGCGTTTGCAGTGCCAGGGTGGCGGTGGAGACCAGGGTGGGTTTGTTGCTGGTCAGCGAATGCGCGATCAGCGGAATCAGGTAGGCCAGCGACTTGCCGGTGCCGGTGCCGGCCTGGACCAGCAGGTGATCGCCGCTGTCTATCGCGCGCGCCACCTGCCGGGCCATTTCGTGCTGGCCATCGCGGCTCTGCCCGCCCATGCCGGACACGGCACGGTCGAGCAGCTTAACAACAAACTCCTCGCCGGCCGCGCCGGCAACCGAACCGGCGCCGGTGTCGGCGTCGGCCGGCCCAGCGTCGGCTGGTTCGGCGTCAGCTGGATCGGCGTCGGTCCTGGTCACCGCAGCCTCAGTCATTGCTGATGAAGGGATCCAGTTCGGCGGCGAGTCCTTCACGCACCATCACCACGGCACGGGTCCCGGTTTCCTCGTGGTCGAGGCTGAGGATCTCGGCGTCGCTCTCGTGGAGCTTGCTGATCAGATCCCCGCGGTTGTACGGGATGAGCAGTTCAAGCTTCACGCTGGGCCGCGGAATGCCGTCACTGATGGCCTTGAGCAGTTCCGGAATGCCTTCGCCGGTGCGGGCCGAGACCACCACGTGGCGCGGCTCGCGCTGCTTGAGCCGTTCGACCACGAACGGGTCAGCGGCGTCGGCCTTGTTCAGGACAATGATTTCCGGAACCTTGCGCGCGTCGACTTCGCTGAAGACCGTCCGGACAGCCGCGATCTGGCCTTCCGGATCCGGGTGCGAGACGTCCACGACATGCAGGATCAGGTCAGAGTCGGCGACCTCTTCCAGCGTGGAGCGGAATGCCTCCACGAGCTGGGTGGGCAGGGAACGGACAAAGCCCACGGTGTCGGCCAGGGTGTATCCCAGCCCGTCAGCGGTTTCGGCCTTGCGGACGGTGGGGTCCAGGGTGGCGAACAGGGCGTTTTCCACCAGCACCCCCGCGTCGGTCAGCCGGTTCAGCAGCGAGGACTTCCCGGCGTTGGTGTACCCGGCGATGGCGACAGAGGGCACGGCATTACGACGGCGGTTGGCGCGCTTCGTTTCCCGGGCAGGCTTCATGGCGGCGATTTCGCGCCGCAGCTTGGCCATCCGGGTGCGGATCCGGCGACGGTCCAGTTCGATCTTGGTCTCACCGGGACCACGCGAGCCCATGCCGGCACCGGCGCCGCCCACCTGGCCACCGGCCTGGCGGGACATCGATTCACCCCAGCCGCGCAGGCGCGGGAGCAGGTATTCGAGCTGGGCGAGCTCCACCTGCGCCTTGCCTTCACGGCTCTTGGCGTGCTGGGCGAAGATGTCCAGGATCAGCGCTGTACGGTCAATGACCTTGACCTTGACGATGTCCTCCAGCCCGCGCCGCTGGGACGGGGCCAATTCGGCGTCGACGACGACGGTGTCGGCGCCGGTGGACATCACGATGGCTTTCAGCTCCTGTGCCTTGCCGGAGCCGAGGAAAGTCCCGGGATCGGGCTTGGCACGCCGCTGGACGAGCCCGTCGAGGACCTCGGAGCCGGCCGTCTCAGCGAGGGCGGCAAGTTCACGCAGGGAGTTCTCCGCGTCCGCGAGGGTGCCCTCGGTCCAGAGGCCGGCCAGGACGACGCGCTCAAGGCGCAACTGCCGGTATTCGACCTCGGTGACGTCTTCGAGCTCGGTGGACAGGCCGGCCTTGCGGCGCAGTGCGTGCCGTTCCTCAAGGTCCTGCTGGTCGCCGTCGAAGTTGGTGTACACCTCGTCCAGGCGGGAGATGGCCTGCGCCTTGCCGAGCACCGACGTCGGGCTGCTGGTGCCAGCACCGGCGGCGGTGCCATGGCCGGTGCCGCCGCCGCGGCCTGGGGCGGGGGTGTCCTTGGAAAGGATCCGGTCGATTACAGCTTGAATCTCTTCAGGGCTCATGTCCTGGGCTGCTGAATCGGGTCCGGTGTTGGGGTGGCTGGTCATGGTCTCCTTTAAAGGTTCGGCTCTTTCAGAATAGTGCCGATTGTTGCTCTGTGGGGCGGTATTCGCGCTGGGCTGACGGCGGGGGGTCATGCGGGCCTCCTGGAATGCCCGCGGCAACGGTGCCGGGGCGGGGCTGGCTCCGTGCGGAGCGGCGGCTGGGGACGGTAGAGGCGGCTACGGCGCCTGGCTGCGGGGACACTGGCTGTGTGGGCGGTGCCGGTGCCGGTGCCGGTGCAAACACGTTGAGGTAGGTGCCTCCGCCACGCCGGGCCCGGGAGCGGGCCAGGGAGCACGGTGCTCGAAAACTGTGCCAGCAAAACACGGTGCCTGGGAAATGGTTGGATTCCAAGTGGTGCGGGCGCCCGCGGGTGAGAAAACTCACCCGTGCAATGGCGCACTCAGCGGAAGGCGTTTACCTGCGTCGCTACGGAGTCCCCCGGAGTACCTGTCAAGGACTGGATGGGACCCGTGCCGGCTACTTGGAGATCAGGATCATGTTTTGTAGCGTAGCAGACGCCGGCGCTCCCACCCGGTTTCCCATACGGGCTGGCCGCGAACTAATCTGGCCCATTATGGAGTCTGCACACTATTTCAGCGCCCAGCCGGCCGGGCCCTTTACCCGTAAGCCGCTCACCGTGGATCTTGCCGGTGAGACGCGCCGGCTGCAGACGTCCTCGGGGATCTTCAGCCCGGACGGGATCGACAAGGGAACGGCCGTGCTGCTGGCCGACGTCCCGGCGCCGTCGCCGCAGGGCAACCTGCTGGATATCGGCTGCGGCTGGGGACCGATCGCCCTGACCATGGCCCTGCGGGCACCGCACGCCCAGGTCTACGCGGTGGACGTGAACGAACGCTGCGTGACCCTGACCAATGAAAACGCCGGGCTGTTGGGGCTGCACAACGTATCCGCCAGCACGCCGGACGCCGTGGACCCCGACCTGCGCTTTGACACCATCTGGTCCAACCCGCCGATCAGGATCGGCAAGGATGAACTTCATGCCCTCCTTCGCCTGTGGATTCCCAGGCTGGCGCCGGGCGGATCGGCCTGGCTCGTGGTCCAGAAGAACCTCGGCTCGGACTCGCTGCAGCGCTGGCTCTCGGCGGAGCTCGACGCCAGCTTCAGCGTGACCCGGGAGAGCACGTCGAAGTCGTTCCGGATCCTTCGAATCAGGAAAGCGTCCCGCTAGCGACGATCACGGCCGGGCCGCTGAGTTCGACGTGTTCGTGCCCCTCCGGGCCCAGGAAGAATTTCACGCCGACGACGCCGCCGGGGACGTGGACGTTCCACGCGTCCGGTGCGCCCTGGCCGGCCCAGTGGCGAATCGCGACGGCGGCGGCGCAGGCGCCCGTGCCGCATGACTGGGTCTCCCCCACTCCGCGCTCGTGGACCCGCATGGTGATGGTGCCGGTGCCGTCGTGGACCAGTGGTTCGGAGGGCACAACGAATTCGACGTTGGTGCCGTGCGGCGGCGTCGGGTCCACCCGGGGAGCCGTGAACAGCTGCGTGGCCTCCAGTTCGGCTGTTTCGGCCAGGGCCACGACAGTGTGCGGGTTGCCCATGCTGACGGAGAGGGCGGGCCGTGCGACTTCGAGCCCGTCGGCGCTGACCAGCGAGTCCATGGCCCGCGCGGTCGCCTCGCCCGGGAAAATGAATTCCCAGGGGCCCATGTCCACGGCGTAGCCCGCAGCCGTCCGGACGATCGTCTTGGCACCGCCCCGGGTTCCAATGACGAGCGATTCGCCGGCCGGCAGGTCCACGAGGCCTTCGGCGATGAGGAAGTGCACAAAGACGCGGACTCCGTTTCCGCACATCTCAGAGAGCGAGCCGTCGCCGTTGCGGTAGTCCATGAACCACTCGGCATCGGGGTGCGCGGTCAGCAATTGCTGCCCCTCGGGCAGGAGCCGGGAAGGCACGGCCCGGATCAGGCCGTCGCCGCCGATGCCACGGTGCCGGTCACAGAGCGCCGCGACGTGCTCCGGGCTCAACTCGAGCGCGCCGTTGGGGTCTGCGATCAGGACAAAGTCGTTGCCCGTTCCGTGGCCTTTGGAAAACTTCAGGCCGCTCAGCGGGGCGGTATCGCCGGCAGTACGGTCAGCGGCTACGGCTTGGGATTCGTCCATGCTCCAAGGTTACCGTTCCGCCCCGACCGCTCCGGCACCGTGACCCAAGCGCTACGCCGGAGGCAGAACCGGCGTCGCCCGGCAGAGGCCGGCGGCCTCGGCCACGAGGTCAGGATCGTGCCAGCCCAGCCAGGTGACCCGGGGATCCGCACGGAACCAGGTCAGCTGGCGGCGCGCGAACTGCCGGGTGGCGATGATGGTTTCGTCCGCGGCCTGCTCCACGCTGGAGGCACCGTCGAGCACCCGGAGGAACTGCGCGTAGCCGAGGGCCCGCGGCGCGGTCCGGCCGCCGCGGAGCCCGGCTGCGTCCAGCCGGCGGACTTCGTCCAGGAGCCCCCGGTCCACCATCGCGTGGACCCGGTCGGCCAGGCGCTGCCGGAGCAGTTCCCGGTCCACCTCGAGTCCGATCTGGATGGCAGGCTGGAAGTATTGGCGGGCCGGCATGAAGGAGCTGAATGGCCGCCCGGTGAGCTCGAAGACTTCCAGGGCGCGGATGATCCTGCGCTCATCGCCGAGCCTGCCCGCGGAGACGGGGTCCACTGCCTCGAGCCGTCGCCGCAGGGGCGCGGGGCCCGCGGTAGCCAGTTCCGCCTCGAGCCGGCCGCGGATCTCCGGATCCGTGCCGGGGAATTCCAGGACGTCGAGGGCGGCGCGGACGTAGAGTCCGGAGCCGCCGGCCAGGATGGCGCGCTTACCCCGGCCGTGGATGTCGGCGATCAACGCCCGGGCCTGCTGCTGGAAGTCCGAGACGCTCGCTTCCTCGGTCACGTCCAGAATGTCCAGCAGGTGATGCGGCACACCGCGGCGCTCCGCCTCGGTGATCTTGGCGGTGCCGATATCCATGCCGCGGTAGAACTGCATCGAGTCGGCGTTGATGACTTCACCGTCGAGCTCAAGGGCGAGGGAGACTGCCAGGTCTGATTTGCCGGATCCCGTCGGCCCGACGACGGCGATCACCGGCGGCGCGGCCGGCCGTGCCCCCTGCGCCGCCGCATTTTGGGCAGCGTCCTTCTGGGCAGTGCCCTCGACCGCCAAGGCCTGGGCTGTGTCCTCGACCGCCGTGGCGCGGGCTGCTGGGTTCTGGACTGCTTCGTTCCGGGGAGCGCCCTGCGGGCCGGGCACGGCGCTAACGGCCGCGGACCGGGAGGCTGGGCATGCCCAGCGACACGCCGGAGGTGCCCGACGCGCTGGTCTTGCCCGCCGGGCTGGTTTTGCCTGCTGGGCCTGCGCCGCAGGAATCTGCCTGCGACCGGTCCCAGGCATCGCCGGCACGGGACCGGCGCAGGCTGTAGTCCTCGGCCGAGGCGGGGTCGGAGACGAGGTGGAACGCCGCCGCCTCTGTGATGGTGACAGTCACCAGATCGCCGGGCCGGGGCACTTCGGCTCCGGCGGGCACGGAGAAGTGCACCAGCCGCTGGTCCTGGGACCGGCCGGAGAGGCGGTGGGTTTCCCCAGCCTTACGGCCCGACTGGGCCGTCACCATGACCTCGACGCGGCGGCCAAGCTGCCGGGCGTTTTCCTCGGCGGCAATCCGGTCCTGCAGGGCCGTGAGGCGTTCGAAGCGTTCCTGGACCACGGCCTTGGGCAGCTGGTCCGGCAGGTCCGCGGCGGGCGTGCCCGGCCGCTTGGAGTACTGGAAGGTGAAGGCGGTGGCGAACCGGGACTTCGCCACGACGTCGAGGGTGGCCTGGAAGTCCTCCTCGGTCTCGCCGGGGAACCCGACGATGATGTCGGTGGAGATGGCGGCGTGCGGGATCTTCTCGCGGACCTTGTCCAGGATGCCGAGGAACTTGGTCGAGCGGTAGGACCGCTTCATGTCCTTGAGGACCTTGTCCGAGCCGGACTGCAGGGGCATGTGCAGCTGCGGCATGACGTTGGGCGTCTCGGCCATGGCGTCGATGACGTCGTCGGTAAAGGCGGCCGGGTGCGGGCTGGTGAACCGGACCCGCTCCAGGCCCGGGATGTCGCCGCACGCCCGCAGGAGCTTGGAGAACGCCTGCCGGTCGCCGAATTCGACGCCGTAGGAGTTCACGTTCTGGCCCAGCAGGGTTACCTCGATGGCACCGTCGTCCACGAGCGCCTGGATTTCGGCCAGGATCTCGCCGGGGCGGCGGTCCTTTTCCTTGCCCCGCAGGGCCGGGACGATGCAGAAGGTGCAGGTGTTGTTGCAGCCCACCGAGATCGATACCCAGCCCGAGTAGACGGAGTCCCGCTTGGTGGGGAGGGTGGAGGGAAAGACGTCCAGCGATTCGAGGATCTCCAGCTGGGCCTCATTGTTGTGGCGGGCCCGGTCCAGCAGCGCCGGCAGGGCACCGACATTGTGGGTGCCGAACACGGCATCCACCCACGGGGCTTTCTTGAGGATGGTCTCGCGGTCCTTTTGCGCGAGACAGCCGCCGACGGCGATCTGCATGCCCGGGTTGGCTGCCTTGACCGGGGCGAGGATGCCGAGGTTGCCGTACAGCTTGTTGTCGGCGTTTTCCCGGACCGCGCAGGTGTTGAAGACCACGACGTCGGCCAGCTCGCCGGCGGAGGGGACGTAGCCTGCGGCTTCCAGCATGCCGGCCATCCGCTCGGAATCGTGCACGTTCATCTGGCAGCCGAAAGTGCGCACCTGGTAGGTGCGGGGCTGGGCCGGGGCGGGACTTTCCGGTGCGGAAACGGGGTCCGCACTGAATGCCTGGGGCCCTGCTGGCTGCACCGCCGGTGGCGCTGTCGGAGAAGTCGTGCCGGCCGTTGGGGAGGGAATGGTAAAACTCACCTGTTAAGGGTAACGGGTAAGGGTAGTGGGCAGCGGCTGGGCCAGCGCAGACCCCGGCCCGGCGGTCCTAATCCCCGTCCCCCGCTTGGCCGGCGGCGGCATCGAGCACCTCACCCACCACCCGGAAGGCGAGCGACGGCTGGTATCCCTTGCGGGCCAGCATTGACGCGAGGCGGCGCGTAACTTTGTCGCGTTCGGCCCGGTCTTCGCCGCCGGTGAATCCCCGCAGCTTGCGCTCCACGAGCTCCCGGGCGGCCGTTTCCTCGTCGGCGTCGCTGAGCTGGTCCAGTGCACCGGCAGCGATCTCCGGGTCGATGCCCTTGTCCGCAAGTTCGCGCCGCAAGGCCCCTTTGGCGAGCTTGCGCGTCTGGGACCTGCTGCGGACCCACATGTCGGCGAACTCGGCGTCGTCAACCAGCCGCACTTCCTCGAAGCGGTCCAGCACGGCCTCCGCGACGTCCTCAGGGACGTTGCGCTCGGCCAGCTTGCGCGAGAGCTGCAGCCGGCTCTTGGGCGAATTCGTCAGCTGCCGCAGCACGATGGCACGCGCCACCGCCGCGGGGTCCGCGTCCCGGTCCTGCCCGGCCGGCGAATCCGCGCCATCGGTGCGGTCCGCCGGCTGATCCGGGCCGGCAAAGCCGGGGGCAGGATTCCGTGATGGAAATCCTGCCCCTTTGCGCCGCCGGCTGTTAGAAGCCGTCAACGGCCTTCAGCTTCGGAGATTCCTCGGTCTCAGCCGGGGCCTTGACGCCAACGCCGAGCTTTTCCTTGATCAGGCGCTCGAGTTCGGCCGCCAGCTCCGGGTTGTCGCGCAGGAAGCGGCGGGAGTTCTCCATGCCCTGGCCCAGCTGGTCGCCATCGTAGGTGAACCAGGAGCCCGACTTTTTGATCAGGCCGTGCTCGACACCCATGTCGATGATGCCGCCCTCACGGGAAATGCCCTGGCCGTAGATGATGTCGAACTCGGCGATCTTGAAGGGCGGGGCCATCTTGTTCTTGACGATTTTGGCCTTGGTGCGGTTGCCGACGGAATCGGCGCCCTCTTTCAGGGTCTGGATGCGGCGGACGTCGATGCGGATGGAGGCATAGAACTTCAGCGCCTTACCACCGGTGGTGGTTTCCGGGGAGCCGAAGAAGACACCGATCTTTTCACGCAGCTGGTTGATGAAGATGGCCGTGGTCTTCGTCTGGCTCAGGCGGCCGGTGATCTTACGCAGGGCCTGGCTCATCAGGCGGGCCTGCAGGCCCACGTGGCTGTCGCCCATGTCGCCTTCGATTTCCGCGCGGGGAACGAGGGCGGCCACGGAGTCGATGACTATGACGTCAAGGGAGCCGGATCCGATAAGCATGTCCATGATTTCCAGCGCCTGCTCGCCGGTGTCCGGCTGGGAGACCAGGAGCGCGTCGGTGTCGACGCCCAGCTTGGCGGCGTATTCCGGATCGAGGGCGTGCTCGGCGTCGATGAAGGCGGCAATGCCGCCCTGGCGCTGGGCATTGGCAACCGCGTGCAGCGCGACCGTGGTCTTACCGGATGATTCCGGACCGTAGATTTCCACGACGCGGCCGCGGGGCAGGCCGCCAATTCCCAGGGCGACGTCCAGTGCGATGGACCCGGTCGGGATGACTTCGATGGGCGCACGGACTTCATCGCCGAGGCGCATGACCGAGCCTTTGCCGAACTGCTTGTCAATCTGGGCAAGCGCTGCGTCGAGCGCCTTCTGGCGATCCGGGGCTGCGGCCATGATTCACACCTCTAATACTTTCTCGCTGTGGAGTGGCCGTGGAGGCCTTTGTCTGTCATCACTGACGCTACTGGCACCCTCCGACAAAGTTGTCGGGAGAACCACGTATGTGGAAAACGGTCTGAAAAAAAGCATATCGCTATCCGAACAGATATTCGAACAAGCGGACGGCGTGTCAGGCGTCAGCGGAGCTCGGCCGGCGTCAGCGCGACGACGCAGACGTCAGCGGGGCCCGGTGGTGTCACGGGGTTTGACGTCGCGGCCCAGGCGGCGTTCCGGCGGAACGTCCTGGACGTCGCACATGGCAAGCCACACCTGGCGCGGCGGAACGCCGGCGCTGAGCGCCTGGTCCGCGGTGCGGCCTCCGACCCCGGCCAGGACCAGCGAACTGCTCAGGACGCGGGAGTATCCCGCGCCGAACTCGTCGTCCATAAGCCGCCAAAAGTCACTGATTCGCACGAGTAAAGTCTCTCACGGCCGGGGACTCTAGAATGGTTGCCATGAGCAACCCAACTGAGTCCGCGGGCGATCCCGCTCCCGATACCGCCGGCGCGGACGCCGCCCTGGACGCCGTCGAGAACCAGCTGAGTCTGCTCTGGCGCCGGGGCCGGTCGATTTCCCACCAGCTCTCGCGCCAGGTCCACCCGGACATGGAACCCGCCGCCTACGGCCTGCTCAGCGTGATCCGCCAGCAGGGCCCCATCCGGCTGACCGACCTAGCCTCCTGCATCGGCGTCGGCAAGCCATCGGTGAGCCGGCAGATCGCCTTCCTCGAGGGCCTCGGGCTGGTGTCGAAGGAGGCTGACCCGCTGGACGGCCGGGCGCAGGCCATCCGGCTGACGTCCGAAGGCGAGGAAAGGATGCACCAGGTCCAGGACGCACGGCGTGAGGTGTTCCGGGAACGCCTGGCGGAATGGCCGGCCGAGGATCTGCAGGCTTTGGCCATGTACATGGCCAAGCTCAATGCCACCTACGAGCGCGACGGTTTCCCCCGGGACGAGCCCGCCTGACTCCCCCACTGGGAACCTTGGTCACCGAAACACGACAAAGGACCTCCGGCCTGGGCCGGAGGTCCTCTTTTGTGTCTTAGGTCTTAGGTGAGTGGCGGGCTAGCGCGCTCCGGAAAGGAGGCCCTTGGCCAGCTCGTCGGTGAGATCGGAGTTCAGTTCCCGGTCGAGGTCGCGGCCATAGCGCTGCGCGAACTCCTGGGGGACGGTGTCCGGAACCGCGACGCCCTCGGCGACCGCGACGCGGTCGCTGACTTCGCGGAGCATGCTCGAAAGCGGAACATCGAGGGCCGAGCAGATCGAGGAGAGCAACTCCGAGGAGGCTTCCTTCTGGCCGCGTTCCACTTCGCTCAGGTAGCCCAGGGAAACGCGGGCACTGTGCGAGACTTCGCGGAGCGTACGGCCCTGGCGCTGGCGGACATCGCGCAGGACATCACCGATTTCGTGACGTAGTACAACCATCTTGCGCTCCTTCTGTTCGCTCTTGGCCTGATCGGCGAGGCCCACATCCTTCCAGCGGACAACGCCGTTTACGGATACGGGCTGCTTTACCATCTGTATCGCCTTGCTCCTCGTACTGTCGAGTCCGCCGGTGGGGGCGGACTCTGCTGATGTTTTCATCCTAGGCGCCTCCCTCATTTGGAAGCGACACAATGTAACAACTATTCGGAATCAACTTTTGTTCCCGGCAACTTTACGCCCGGTAGCCTTCGGAAGATAGGGCCTCCAGCAGACGTTCCAGCGCGGCGCCGCAGGCAAGTGCGCGGATCTCGGCGCGGCTGCCGTCAAAGGAATAGGGGTACGACGTCGATCCTTCCGCCGTGGCGATGCCGACAAAGACCGTGCCCACCGCTTTGCCGTCGTGCGGTTCGGGACCGGCCACGCCGGTAGTGGACACGCCGATATCGGCGCCGCAGATGCGGCGCGCCCCGTCGGCCATGGCTGCGGCTACCTGGCCGTCCACGGAGCCGACGGCGTCGAGCAGCTCAGCGGGGACGCCGAGGACGTCGGACTTGACCCTGTTGGCATAGGACACCACGCCGCCCTGCAGCATCCCGGAGGCGCCGGGCGTGTCGGCCAGCACGGCGGTGACCATCCCGGCGGTGAGGGATTCGGCGGTGGCGGCGGTCAGGCCGCGGCCGAGGGCGCCGGTGACGGCCTGCTCCGCCAGGCGGTGCAGATTGGGATGCAGATTGGGGTGCAGGTTGGGGTGAGGAACGGGGTCCGGCTGGTTCATGGCTTGTTCTCCCTTGAACGTTGTTTCTCTGCCTTGATGCCGGCGGCCCGCAGTTTGAGCGCCTCAATGACGTATTCGCCGCCGGTCCACAGGGTGATGGCCAGGGCGGCCATCATCACGATGAACGCCACAACGCCCAGCCACGGGGCGAGGGATGCCAACGGAAGGACGTAGAGGAAGATGGCCGCCGTCTGCACCACCGTCTTGAGCTTGCCGCCGCGCGAGGCCGGGATAACGCCGTAGCGGATGACGAAGAAGCGCAGGGCGGTGATGCCCCACTCCCGGACCAGGATCAGGATGGTGACCCACCAGGGCAGTTCCTGGAGCAAGGAGAGCATGACCAGCGCGGAACCGATCAGGAGCTTGTCGGCGATCGGGTCGGCAATCTTGCCAAAGTCGGTGACGAGGCCGCGGGACCGGGCGATGTCGCCGTCGAGCTTGTCCGTGTAGATGGCCACCGCGAAAACGAAGGCGGCCGCCCAGCGCCAGACGCCGTTCTGGGCCTGCAGCCCCGGCGCGTCGAGGAGGAGGAACCAGACGAAGAACGGCACCAGCACTATCCGCAGCATCGTGAGGACATTCGGCAGGTTCCAGATCCGCGAGGCGGATCCGGCGTTGGCTTCGGCGCTATTCACCTTCCTAGGCTACCGTCTGCGCTACCGGCCGGTGAGCGACCAGGCGTCCTCTGAGCCGTCCTCGTCGCCGGAACCGCCGTCGGCGCCGTCGTGGTAGTCGATCGCCTGGGTGCGGTTCTCCAGGTCCGCCGCCACGAGGTCCTCGGCGTAACCGCCCTGGGCGATGTTCGCGTTGGCGTTATCGCTCAGCGCCGCGGTCTGCGAGTCGGCGGACACCGGGCCGTCCTGTCCCTTCATCGCGGCCAGCACTGCGGCGAGGTCATCGGGCTTGACCAGCACGTCGCGCGCCTTGGAACCTTCGGAGGGCCCCACCACTCCCCTGGACTCGAGCAGGTCCATGAGACGGCCGGCCTTCGCGAAGCCGACGCGGAGCTTGCGCTGGAGCATCGAGGTGGAGCCGAACTGGGTGGTGACCACGAGCTCGGTTGCCTGGAGCAGGACCTCGAGATCGTCCCCGATGTCGTCATCGATCTGCTTCTTCTGCGCCTCGGGCGCGACGTCGTCGCGGTAGACGGCCTTGAGCTGGCCCTTGACGTGCTCGACGACCTTGTGGATCTCGGACTCGGTGACCCAGGCACCCTGGACACGCATGGCCTTCGAGGCCCCCATCGGCAGGAACAAGGCATCGCCCTGGCCGATGAGTTTCTCGGCGCCCGGCTGGTCCAGGACCACCCGGGAGTCGGTGACAGAGGAGGTGGCGAAGGCCATGCGGGAGGGCACGTTCGCCTTGATCAGGCCGGTCACGACGTCGACCGACGGGCGCTGGGTGGCCAGGACCAGGTGGATGCCGGCCGCACGGGCCAGCTGCGTGATGCGGACAATCGAGTCTTCGACGTCGCGCGGGGCCACCATCATGAGGTCGGCGAGTTCGTCCACGATGACCAGCAGGTATGGGTACGGCTTGATGACGCGCTTGGAATCCACCGGCGGGTGGACCTTGCCGGCCCGGACAGCCTTGTTGAAGTCATCGATGTGCTTGAAGCCGTAATTCGCGAGGTCGTCATAGCGGGCATCCATTTCCCGGACCACCCACTGCAGGGCCTCGGCCGCCTTCTTCGGGTTGGTGATGATCGGGGTGATGAGGTGCGGGACCCCTTCGTAGGCGGTGAGTTCCACGCGCTTGGGGTCCACCATGACCATCCGGACCTCGTCCGGGGTGGCCCGCATCAGGATGGAGGTGATCATCGAGTTCACGAACGAGGACTTACCGGCGCCGGTGGCGCCGGCCACGAGCAGGTGCGGCATCTTGGCCAGGTTGGCCACGACGTACCCGCCCTCGACGTCCTTGCCGACCCCCATGACCATGGGGTGGTCGGTGCGGCGGGCGTTCTGGCTGCGGAGCACGTCGCCCAGAGACACAGTTTCGCGGTCCGTGTTGGGGATTTCGATGCCGATGGCCGACTTGCCCGGGATGGGGCTCAGGATGCGCACATCCGAGCTGGCCACGGCATAGGAAATGTTCTTGGACAGGGCGGTGACCCGTTCCACCTTGGTGCCCGGGGACAGTTCGATTTCGTAGCGGGTCACGGTGGGGCCGCGGCTGAAGCCGGTGACCTGCGCCTCCACGTTGAACTGGTTGAGGGTCTCGGTGAGCGAGGCGACAATCGCGTCGTTGGCCTCGGTGCGTTCCTTGGGGATGGAACCGGGTGTCAGCACGTCCGACGCCGGCAGGGTGTAGGTGACGTCGCCGGCCAGGGAAAGCTGCTCGGTGCGCTGCGGAATGGGGGTGGGCAGCGGTGCGGGCGCGACCGGGTTGGAGGGGACCTTGGCGGCCGCAGCGGCTGCATTGAGCGATCCCGCGGCCACCATCCCCGGAGTGACCAGCGGGATGGCCTCGGTGGCGTCGCCGCTGGACTCCGCCGCAGCGCCGGCGGATCCTGCCGTGCCGAGGCCCTGGGCGGCTTTGATCTTTTCGACGGCGATCTCGGCCTGGGTGGGACGGCGGACGCCGGGCGCTACATCGGGCGCGGCGTCGGCTGCGACGCCAGAGCGCCCCTTGCCCCTCGCGCCCTTGGCCGGAGGTGCGTCCGCTGCTTCATCATCTGCGATGAGGGCGCGTTCGAAGGCCTCGTCGCCGACGTAGCCTTCCAGACCGGACTCGTCGTCGTGGTCCTTGCCGAAGAGGCGCTTGCGCTTCTTCCTAGGCGGGGCCGGCGCGTCGTTCTCGTAAAGGTAGCTGCGGTCGTGGCGGTCGCCGCCGTCGTCGTCCTGCAGGTCGATGCCCATCAGGTGCTCGTAGGCGTCGCGCAGGCGGCCCGGGATCGCGCCGAAGGGCGTGGCGGTGACGATCAGCAGCGAGGTGAAGGCCAGCAGGCCGTAGACCGCGACGGGGACGGCGGTGTGCACGGCGGCGAGCGGGGCGGCGGCGAGGTAGCCGAGCATGCCGCCGGCCCGGCGCAGGCCGTCGAAGCCGTCGGCGACGGTCGGCTGGCCGCCAATAATGTGGGCCAGCCCGGAACCGGCGAACGTCATGATGAGGAAACCGATGCCGACCCGGTTGTTGCCGCGGCCGTCGTCGGGCTGGCGGAACAGGCGGAAGGCGCACACGAACAGCATGAGCGGCAGCAGCAGGGCCATCCAGCCGAACGTGCCGTTGACGATCGCAAACACGAGGTCAGGGAGCCAGCCCTGGAACCCCCACCACGCGAAGGTGGCAACGAAGACTCCCAGGGCCAGGTTGAACAGGGCGGCGCCGTCGCGGCGCTCCTCGGGGGCGAGGTCGCTGACGTCGTGGCCGACCCGCCGGATGCCGGCGCCGATCACGTGGGCGATGCCCAGCCAGGCACCGGCCAGCACCCTCACCACCCAGGGCTGGTGCGGCTCAGCAACGGCCGACTGCCGGGTCCGCGCGGTGGCTGTGTTTCTACCTGCGGTCCCACCTGCGGTGCCACCTGCGGCTCCCCGCGGCCGGGCGGATTTGGATGCGGCGGGACGGGACCCCCGGCCGGGAGAACTGCCTGATTTGCCGCTTGAGTTTCCTCTAGGCGCGGAAGAAGTACGAGTCGCCATACTCGCCACGGTACCGGATGCCGGACCGAAAACCCCGAATTTCCGGGCGTCCGGGATCATGTTGCCGCCACCACCAACGGGAACGGCCTCCCCCGCTTCCCGCGGCGCTCAGGCTGCGGGATGGCGGGGAAGGCCGTTGACCAGGCATGCGCCAGGTGCGAGTGAAGGACTTACGCCCGGTGAACCACCTGAGGCTTACGCCCGGTGAACCACCTGAGGCTTACGCCCGGTGAACCACCTGAGGCTTACGCCTCAAGGACCACCGGGATGATCATGGGCTTGCGGCGCAGCTTGCGGTTGACCCACGTGCCGACGACCCGGCGGACGACTTGCTGCAGCTGGTGCGTCGTGTGGTCCGTGCGGTTCAGCACGGCTTCTTCGAGGGCCTCATTGATCTTGGGGATGATCTCGTCGAAGACGGAATCGTCCTCGGCCACGCCGCGGGCGTGGATTTCCGGCCCGGAGACCACCTTGCCGGTGGCACGGTGGATGACCGTGATGATGGAGATGAAGCCCTCATCGCCGAGGGTCTGGCGGTCCTTGAGGTCTGCTTCGGTGACCTCGCCGACGCTGGAGCCGTCGACGTAGACGAAGCCAACCTCGACCTGGCCCACGATGTCGGCCTGGTGGTCGCGCAGGTCGATCACGCTGCCGTTGTCCGCGAGCAGGATGCTTTCCTCCGGCACGCCGGATTCGAGGGCGATCTTGCCGTTGGCGATGAGGTGGCGGGTTTCGCCGTGCACCGGCATGGCGTTGAGCGGCTCAAGGATGTTGTAGCAGTACAGCAGTTCGCCGGCGGCAGCGTGGCCGGAGACGTGCACCTTGGCGTTGCCCTTGTGGATGACGTCGGCGCCGAGCTTCAGCAGTCCGTTGATGATGCGGAAGACGGCGTTTTCGTTGCCCGGGATCAGGCTGGACGCAAGGATGACGGTATCGCCCTCGCCGACGACGACGCGGTGGTCGCCGTTGGCCATGCGGGACAGGGCGGCCATGGGCTCGCCCTGGGAGCCGGTGGACATCAGCACAACCCGGTTGTCCGGCAGGTTGTCGATGTTCTTGATGTCGACCAGGATCCCGGCCGGGACCTCCAGGTAGCCCAGTTTCGCGGCGATGGCCATGTTCCGGACCATGGAGCGGCCCACGAAGGCAACCTTGCGGTTGTGGTTGGCGGCGGCATCGAGAACCTGCTGGACGCGGTGCACGTGCGAGGAGAAGGAGGCGACGATGATGCGCTTGGAGGCCTGCCCGAACAGCCGGTCCAGGGTGGGTCCGATTTCCTTCTCGGCGGTGGTGAACCCCGGGACGTCGGCGTTGGTCGAATCCGACATGAACAGGTCCACGCCTTCTTCGCCCAGCTTGGCGAAGTGCCGGAGGTCGGTGATGCGGCCATCCAGCGGCAGCTGGTCCATCTTGAAGTCACCGGTGTGCAGGACGGTGCCGCCCGAGGTGCGGAGGAACACGGCCAGGGCGTCCGGGATGGAGTGGTTGACGGCGATGAACTCGCATTCGAAGGGCCCGTACTTCTCGACCTGGCCCTCGACGACGATCTTCGTGTTCGGCTTGATCCGGTGTTCCTGCAGCTTGGCCTCGATGAGGGCCAGTGTCAGCTGTGAACCGACGATGGGGATGTCGGCGCGCAGGCGCAGGAGGTAGGGGACGGCGCCGATGTGGTCTTCGTGACCGTGGGTCAGGACTACCGCGACGATGTCCTGGAGACGGTTCTCGATGTAGGAGAAGTCCGGCAGGATGAGGTCGACGCCGGGCTGGGTCTCCTCGGGGAAGAGGACGCCGCAGTCAACGATGAGGAGCTTGCCATCGATCTCGAAAACGGTCATGTTTCGACCGATTTCCCCGATTCCGCCGAGCGGTACGATCCGCAGGGTGTTCTTCGGGAGGCGGGGCGGCGTGACAAGGCCGGGAAGGGCGGTTTGGGTCATAGTGCACTACTTTCCAGGCTGAAGCCGGGCTGGTTCTTAACCATCAGGATTGGCTCCCGATCAGGAAAAGACCATCCCCGCTTCCGCCAAATCCTCGCGGATGGTTGCGATCTCGGCCTCGCCCGGCTCCACGAGGGGCAAACGGACAACCGAGTTGGGCAGGACTCCCTGCCACTTAAGAACCTGCTTGGCAGCGACAGCACCCTGAATGTGGGTCATCACTGCGCGGACCACGGGGTCCAGTTCGAAATGTAGGGTGCGGGCGGTAGCAAAATCGCCTGCAAGTGCGGCATCGATCAGCGCACGGAATTGCCGCGTCGCGACGTGCGCGGAGACGCTGACCAGCCCGACGGCACCGGCGGCCATCCACGGCAGCGTGAGGCCGTCGTCGCCGGAGTAGACATCAAGATCGGTGTTCGCCAGGACGCGCGTGAGGGCGTTGAAGTCGGCCTTGGCATCCTTGAGGGCGACGATCCTGGGGTGGTCGGCGAGCCGGATCATGGTCTCGGGCAGGATGGGCACGCCGGCGCGGCCGGGGATGTCGTAGACCATGACGGGGAGGTCGGCGGCGTCGGCCACGGCCTCGACGTGCGCCTGGATACCGGCCTGGCTGGGCTTGTTGTAATACGGCGTGACGATCAGCTGGCCGTGGGCTCCGGCCTTGGCGGCGCGCTTGGCCATCTCGATCGAGTGCGAGGTGTGGTTGGTCCCGGTTCCGGCGATGACCTTGGCGCGGTCGCCCACGGCCTCGACGATGACGCGGAAGAGCTTCTCTTTTTCGTCGTCCTCGAGCGTGGAGGTCTCACCCGTGGTGCCGGAGATCACGAGGGCGTCATTGCCGTCGTCGACGAGCTTGCTCGCCAGTTCCGCCGACTGCCGGTAGTCGACCTCACCGTCCGATGTGAAAGGCGTGACCATGGCAGTCACGAGGGTCCCGAACGTGTAAGAGCGAATATCAGAGTCAGCCATATGAAAAACGTTACCTTGTCTGCGGCATGTTAGGACAATGGCGGCGGTGTGACGAACGTCAAACTCGGCGGCCGTGCGTCACGTTTCGGCGGCCCGGCCGGACTCAGGGCCGCCGAAACCGCGCCAGCACACTGTATTGGAGACTCGCGGTCAGCACCTCGGTGCCGGAGCCGGCCGCCTGCCGGAGCGGGAGCCCGTCAGGACCCCAGAACCCGCTCAGGCCACACGAAGGGCCGAGCGGCGTGGCGCCCGCCAGGTTCGCCAGGACGGAGAACATCCGGTTGTCCATGGCCCGGGCGCCGAGATGCAGTGCCAGCCGGTGGTCTTCGCCGGCCGTGTAGAGGGCCGAGACGGCATAGATGTCCGCCCCGGTGTCCGCGGCCCATTCCGCATGGCCCGGGCGGGCTGCGTCGAAGCAGATCGCCAGAGCGACCTTCCAGCCGTCGATCTCCAGGACCGCGGGATTGCTGCCGGCCACGAAGAGATCCTGCTCCGGTCCGTGCAGGTGCGTTTTGAAGCTGGTCTCGATGGAGCCTGTCGGATGGACCGCGAGGGCGGCCAGCCGCGGCATACCGTCCGCGTCTTTGAACGCGGCACCGACGACGGCGGTTATTCCGGTGCGCCGGCAGATTTCCCGGATGCCGTCCAGCCGCCGGTCAGCCGCGCTCAGCCACTCCCCGGGTCCGTCCAGCAGGTCCAGCCGGTATCCCGTCAGCGAGAGTTCGGGAAAGATGACAAGCCGGGCTCCATGCGACTCGGCGTCTTCGATCAGCCGGATGTGCTCGGGCACGTTGGCGGCAACGCCACCATCCAGGGCCTGGTATTGGACGGCGGACAGCGTCAACGCGGTGATTGAGCCAGTGGTCACCCTCCCATCCTATGCACCCCGTCTTTCGCCGGAGGGAGCCGAAGGTGCCGAGCAGTAACGCCCGACGGCGGTTTCGCGAAGGGCCTCTGCCCAGGCGGCTAGACGCTGGGCCGCCCGCACGTAGTCGAACAATTCGGTTGGAGTGAGGGCGTCGAGGTCCGTCTCGGCCAGCCGCCGGGCCAGCTCAGCTCCCGGCGGCACCGCGGCCAGCGCCGCACCTTCCTTCCCCCACTGAACGTCCTCGGCCGGCTCCCCGGCGACCAAGCGCCGGAAGAGGAAGTCCACGACGCCCGGGCTCATGGCTTTGAGGACGCCGGCCGCCGGCTCGCCACCGTTCGTCCGTCCGCCAGGCGTCGCGCTGGTCCATTGCGGGCCCGACGGATCCGGGCCCGGAAATTGTCGGCTTGTGGATTCCCGGCCGGTGAATTCGGGCTTCAGGAAGGCTGGCTCTGGGGCGTCGTTCATGCGCCCATCGTATTCGAACATATATTCGAATACAAGGGATGCCCGGAGAAGGATCGGGGCTGCGGGCAGGCCGAAGATGAGACGGTCACCGGGCCGATCGTGAGACGATCAGATGATGACGGCGCGCGGAATGACTACGGCTTCCCGGACCGTCCGGGGCACTCCCCCCGGCGTCCGGCTGGCCGGTATCGACGCCGCGCGCGGCCTGGCCCTGCTGGCCATGATGGCCACCCACGTGCTGGCAACCTTTGAGCCGGACCCGCAGCTCACGCCCACCTGGATCGGCCTGGCGTTTTCCGGACGGGCAGCCGCGCTGTTCGCCGTGCTGGCCGGAGTCGGGCTCGCCTTGTCCACGGGGAAACAGCAGCCGCTTGAGGGCGCCGAACTGCGGGGTGCCCGCAGAGGCATCGCCTTGCGGGCGCTCGTGATCGGTGCCGTCGGGCTCTCCCTGGGCGGGCTGGAAGTCAACATCGCGATAATTCTGGTCCACTACGCCCTGCTGTTCCTGTGTGTGCTGCCCTTTGTCGGGCTTGGGCTGAAACGCCTGGCCGCACTCGCGGTCCTCTGGATACTGGCTGCCCCCGCCCTGGCCTACCTCCTGCGGCCGTGGCTGCTGTCCGCCGATCCGCCCCTGCGGCTGGGGCACAACCCAAGCTGGGAGGATCTGGCCACCCCGGCCAGGCTGCTGGGCGACCTCTTTCTCACGGGCTACTACCCTGTCCTGCAGTGGATCGCTTATCTCCTGATAGGGCTGGTGATCGGTCGGATGGCGCTGTGGAAAGCGGCCGTGCCGTTCCTGCTCGTTGCTGCCGGCACGGTGGTGGCCGTCATGTCCAAGTGGCTGGGGACGCTCATGCTGGAGGACTGGGGCGGCAGGCAGGCCCTTCAGGCGCACATCGGCGATCCCGCCTACCCGCTGGAGAGCCTGCTGCAGGTCAACCTGGCCGGCATCGACCAGTCAGGCTCAGTCTGGTGGCTGGCCACGAGTGCACCGCACTCCGGCACCACGCTGGATCTGTTGCACACCTCGGGGGCCGCTGCCGCCGTGATCGGCCTGTGCCTGCTGCTGGGCCGGCTGGGCGACTGGCTGGAACTGGATCTGCTGCTGCCGCTGCGCGGAGCCGGGGCCATGACGTTGAGCCTCTACACGGCTCACCTGTGCATCATGGCCGCCCTGCACGACCAGCCCTTGATGCCGGGCTGGACCGTGGAGGGTGTGTATTTCGCGCAGGCTGTCGGGATGCTGGTGGCCGGCGGAGTCTTCGCGGCCATGGCGTGGCGCGGGCCGCTGGAGTGGGCGACCCATGCGGCCAGCCAGGCGGGCCGGCACCAGCCGGCCCAAGTCCGCCGGCCTCGACGCGTGCGCTAAGTTCCGCCGCCGGGTCGTGCGCTAAGTTCCGCCGCCGGGTCGTGCGCTAAGTTCCGCCGCCGGATCCGGCGCTGAGTTCCGCAGCCCGGCCCCGCACGGCCCGGCAAACGGTGTCCGGCTAGTTCTTCTGCTCCCCGTCGCGGAACATCCGCACGGCGTCGCGCATTGAGGCGCGGGCGCGCTTGCGGTCTCCGGCAGCATCGTACGCACAGCTGAGCCGGAACCAGGAACGCCAGTCCTCGGGGGCAGCTTCGGCCTCGGCGCGGTACTTCTCAAATTCGGCGTCGGCGGCTTCGCGGATGATCCGGCCGGCGGGTGTGCGCGGCAGAGTGTCCTCCGGCAGGCCCCCCTCGGCTTCGAGGATCTTTGCCAACCGCTCAGTGCGGGCACCAAACAGCAGTTCCCGGATCAGGGCCCAGGCCCCGATGACCGGCAGCACCAGGTAGGCGACGCCGATCGCCTTCGCCACGAGGCTGGGGTCGGACATCAGGAGCACGGAACGTTGAAGGGATACCACCAGGTAGAACACGAGCAGCAGGGTGACGGCCCCCACCCAGATCTTGGTGCGGTTCGCTTTCAGGGCTGTCAAGGCAGCGGACATCTGACTCAGAGTCCCAGGTCCAGGTAGCCGTCGAGTCCCACGGTGAGACCGGGGTGAGCGGCGACGCTGCGGATCCCCAGCAGCACGCCGGGCATGAAGGACGCACGGTCGAAGGAGTCGTGGCGGATGGTCAGCTGCTCCCCCGGCCCGCCCAGCAGGACCTCCTGGTGCGCGACAAGACCGGCCAGCCGGACACTGTGGACCCGGATGCCGTCGACGTCGGTGCCGCGGGCACCGGCGAGTTCCGAGGTGGTGGCGTCCGGGCTGGACGGCACGCCAGCCTCGGAGCGCTCGGCCGAGATCAGCTGTGCCGTGCGCACGGCAGTGCCGGAGGGCGCGTCGACCTTGTCCGGGTGGTGCAGCTCAATAATTTCAACGGATTCGAAGTACTTGGACGCCTTGGCGGCGAAGGCGGAGGCCAGGACGGAGCCGAGGGCGAAGTTCGGGGCGATCAGGACGCCGACGCCGGGCCGGTTGGCGAGGAGTTCTTCCAGCCCCGCGAGCCGGCCGGCATCCCAGCCGGTGGTGCCGACCACGGCGTGCATGCCGTGCTCGACGGCGAAGCGAACGTTCGCCTCGGTGCTTTCGGGGACGGTCAGGTCCACCACGACCTGCGCGCCGGAGCTGACAAGGGAGTCGAGGGGGTCGTTGCGGCCAAGGGCCGCGACGAGCGTCAGGTCCGCGGCGGCGTCGATGGCCTTCACGGCCTCTGCGCCCATGCGCCCGCTGGCGCCCAGCACGGCGACGGAGAGTTGTTCGGTCATGCCATCAACCCTACCGCCGGGGCCGCTGCGTTCCGGAACCGGCGGCGCTTGGTTACAGGGCCGCCGCCGGGGGCGACAGCCTGACCGCCACGCGGCGTGAGCAACGTTCCGCAAGGCCCGGCCCGCCGGCTCGATGGGTCACACGCCGACCCAGGCCTGTCAGGCTGGATTGACGCCCTGCGCCTGTCAATCTAAACTGACAGGCATGGAGACCGATGACCTGTCCGCGCATATTCATTCACTCGATCCCGCCGTCGGTCTGCGGGCGGTCGGCGCCCTCCATCGCCTGGCAGAACAGGTCGAGGCAGCGCAGGTCAGAGCTGCCCGACAGCGGGGATGGACCTGGGAGCAGATCGGCGACGCCCTGGGCGTCTCGCGGCAGTCCGTCCACGCAAAATACCGAGAGTGAGATCAAGCCATGTTTGAACGATTTGCCGACGACACCCGAAAGATCGTTGGCTTCGCCATGGACGAGGCCCGCTGCAGCGGCGACAAGCGGCTGGGCACGGATCATCTGCTGTTGGGGGCGCTCCACGATCCTGGTCCCGCCGCCCTTCTGGATGTCACGCTCGATCAGGCACGGGCCGCGGCGGCGAGGCTTGACAGCACGGCACTCACATCAATCGGTATAGATGCCCACGGCTTTGAGCGCGTCCCCATGCCCAGCCGGGGGAAGAAGCCGCCCTTCAGCTCGGGCGCCCGGTCGGTAATGGAAGGCATGCTTCGGTACGCCATGGACCAGAAGTCACGACAAATCACCACCGCGAATCTGCTGCTGTCGCTGCTGGACTGCCAGGAACACGATCCGGCAGCCGTGCTGCTCAAGGAACTGGGGGTCGACCGGGCGGGGGTCCGGCGCAGGGTTATTTCCTCCTGATCCGGAGCCGGCTTCCTGCCGGTCACCACGGCGTCTACTCGCCGGCGCCGACCCACTCCACGGTGCCGTCGGCGAAAAACTGTTCCTTCCAGATCGGCACTTGGGCCTTGATCCGGTCGACGAGTTCTGCACATACGGCGAAGGCCTGGCCGCGGTGGGCCGCCGAGACGGCGCACACCAGGGCCGGATCGCCGATCTCCAGCATGCCGATCCTGTGGGCCGCCCAGATCCGCACCGGCTGCCGCTCGTCCCGGGTGGCGCCGGCGCCGCCGGCGGCGTCCTCCGGAGATCCGCCGGGCGCGGCATTCCCGGCCGGGACCGAGTGCTCCGCCACAAGCCCGGCGACGACGTCGGCCATCACCTGGTGCGCCGTCGGGTGGGCGCTGTAGCTGAGCCGGGAGACCTGCTTGCCGCCGTCGTGGTTGCGGACGACGCCGCTGAAGCTGACCACCGCTCCTGCCGTGTCCGACTCCACCGCCGCGATGGCCTGCTCCACCGAGATGGGTTCGGCGCTCAGCACGGCGTGCACGATTTCAAATCCGGTATCAGTGCCCATGGCTGCCTTCCAGTTGGTCGCAAAGGTGTCCAACGATGGGATCCAGCACGGCCAGGCCGTCCATCACACCCTTCGGGGATCCGGGCAGGTTCACGATGAACGTCTGTCCGGCTGCGCCCGCGTGGCCCCGGCTGAGCATGGCCATCGGAGTCTTGGCCGTTCCGGCGTTCCGGATGCCCTCCATGATGCCCGGGATTTCCCGGTCCAGCAGGGGCAGCGTCTGCTCCGGCGTTGCGTCGGTGGGGCTCAGCCCGGTGCCGCCGCTGGTGATGATGACGGCCGGCTGCTGGCTCAGCAGGGCCCTCAGCGCGGCCCCGACCGGCGCCCCGTCCGGCACCACCATGGCGGGAAACGGCTCGAAGCCGTGCTCGGTGAGCCAATCGATGATCACGGGGCCCGTGAGGTCCTCATAGACACCGGAGGCCGCCCGGGTAGAGGCGATCACGACACCGGCCTTGCGGCCCGTGGCTTCGCCATGGCGGTGGGGTTCGGGCATGTTCATAGGGTCCAGTCCCCGCTCTTGCCGCCGCTTTTGGCGAGCACCTTGATATCGGTCAGGACCGCGTGCTTGTCCACGGCCTTGATCATGTCGTACACGCTCAGTGCCGCGACCGTCGCCGCAGTCAGGGCTTCCATCTCGACCCCGGTGACGCCGCGTGTCTTGACCGTGGCGAAAATTGTCACGGCGTCGGCGTCGAGCTCAAAGTCGATGGTGACCTTGGCGATCGGCAGCGGGTGGCAGAGCGGGATCAGGTCCGGCGTCTTCTTGGCCGCCATGATCCCGGCGATGCGGGCCACGGCCAGGGCGTCGCCCTTCGGGAGCTCACCGCCGCCGAGGAGGGACAGGACCTCGGCCGTGCTGCGGACGGTCGCGGTGGCCGTGGCTTCCCGGGTGGACTGCGCCTTGTTGGACACATCCACCATCTGGGCCGTGCCGTCGTGGCGGAGGTGGGTCAGGCGGGTGTTGCCCACGGCTCTTTTGTCCGCTTCGCCGTTGCCCGCTTCGCCTTTGTCCGCCGGCGCGGCATCCGCTTCAGGGTTTTCTACATCATTCACAGGATCCATACTTCCACTTCGTCGCCCGCTGCGAGCGCCGCTGTTCCCTCTGGCACGTGGACGAGGGCGTTGGAACGGGCCAGGGCATGAACCAAGTGGGAGCCCGCGCCGCCCTCCAGCCTGACCGTGCCGTCCGGAGCCAGCGTGCCGCGCCGCACCTGGTGCTTGCCCGCCGGGGAGGTCAGCGGTTCGGCGAGGCGCGCGCGGACGGCAGGCCGGGGCGCCGGGGCGCCGAACAGTTCCGTGAGGACCGGGCGCAGGAACATTTCGAAGGACACCAGGCAGCTCACCGGGTTGCCCGGGAACCCCAGCACAGGGACGCCGTCGAAGCTGCCGATCCCCTGCGGGCCGCCCGGCTGCATCGCCACGGCGCCGAATTCGACGTCGTGTCCGGCCATTGCCTGCCGGACCACCTCGTAGGCACCTTTGCTGACGCCGCCGGTGGTGACGATCAGGTCCGCGGCGGGGGCGTGCCGGCGCAGCAACGCGGCGAGCTCATCCGGCTGGTCCGTGGAGACGCCGGTCCGTGTGACCTGGAGCCCGGCCTGGCGCATGGAGGACTCGAGCAGTGTGCCGTTGGAGTCGAAGATCTTGCCCGGTCCGAGCGGGCTGCCCGGTTCCACCACCTCGTCGCCGGTGGTGACCAGGAGGACCCGGAGGGAGGGACGGACGGGCACCTCCGTGTAGCCCATCGCCGCCAGCAGTCCCAGCTGGCCGGGGCCGAGGAAGGTCCCCGCGCTGAGGGCGAGCTCGCCGGAGCGGATGTCGCTGCCGGCGTCGCGCACGAACGTTCCGGCGGCGGCGGCCGGCAAGTGGACCGTGGCGGGCTCCCCCGGCACCGGGAAGGAATCGGGCACGGCCTGCTCGATGGGAACGACGGCGTCGGCCCCGGCCGGCATCATCGCGCCGGTCATGATCGGAGCGGCCGTGCCGGCGGCCAGTTCCGCCGGTGTGGCTCCGGCCGGGACGGGCGCGACGACACGCAGTTCCCTGCCGCCGTCGGGCACGTCGGCGCTGCGGATCGCGAAGCCGTCCATCTGCGAGTTGGCGAAGGGGGGAAGGTCCAGCGGCGCCAGGATGTCGGCGGCGAGCCCCCGGCCCAAGGCTTCGAGCAGCGGGAGCCGTTCCACCCGCCCCTCGGTGCGCAGGGGGGCCAGCAGGGCCCGCACCTTGTCCCGGTGTGCTTGAACGCTGACATGCCTTGTCTCGGTGCGGTGCATGCGTTTCCTGACCTCTGCTCGGCTCGCTAGGACTTCACGTCAACTCTAACCGTGTGGTAACCCGTGGCTCCGTTCGGCGCGACCGGTGCGGATTCCTCGGCCTGCGGCACGCCGTCGAGGGCTGTGGCCCGGACCTGGACCTCATATTGTCCCGGCTCCAGCGGCAAGGCCAGCTTCCACTGGTACCAGGTGTCCTTGGAGATGCCGGGGGCCAGCTCGGCCTGATGCCAGTCGCCGCGGTTGACCCGCAGCTCCACCTTGCCGATGCCCGTGTGCTGGGCCCACGCGACGCCGCCGAAGACAACCGTCCCGCCCTTCACGTTGGCCCCGTCGCGCGGCACGTCAATGCGGGACGATGTCTTGATGGGCCCGCGCTCGCTCCAGCCGCGGGGCGTCCAGTAGGCGACGTCGTCCGCGTACCGGGTCACTTTGAGCTCGGTGACCCACTTCGTGGCGGAGACGTAGCCGTACAGCCCGGGCACGATCATCCGGACGGGGAATCCATGTTCGAGCGGAAGCGGTTCCCCGTTCATGGCGACGGCCAGCAGCGCGTCGCGGTTGTCCGTGAGGGCCTCCAGCGGGGTCCCTGCCGTCCAGCCGTCCGTGCTCCGGGAGAGCACCATGTCCGCCCCGGGCTTGGGGCCGGCCATGTCGAGCAGTTCGCGCACCGGCCAGCCGAGCCAGCGGGCATTGCCGATCAGGTCCCCGCCGACCTCGTTGGAGACGCAGGCGATGGTCACGTGCCGTTCCGTCAGGGGTTTGGCCAAGAGGGTGGCGAAGTCGAGCTCGATCTCCCGTTCCACCAGGCCCGTGACTTTCAGCGTCCATTCCGCAGGATCCACCAGCGGGACGCGCAGGGCGGTGTCGATCCGGTAGAAATCCCTGTTCGGCGTCACGAGCGGGCCCAGTCCGTCCAGCCGGATCTCAGCGCCGGCCGGGATGGGCGGCGCGGGAGCGGCGGGCACCGGGAGGACCAGCTTGCTGCGCACGTCGCTGACGACGGCGGCCGCTCCCCTGAGGGTGGAGGCGAGCACACCGGCGACGGCGGCAACCGCGGCTGTCCCGCCCAGCGCCAGCAGGAACCGGCGCCGGGCGGGCCCGGCTTCGTTGGCTGTGGCATCTGCAGGCGCCACGGCAGGGGCGTCCTGCGGGGCCGGCTCAACCGGTGGTGTCTCCGGCGGGCCGGACGCCACCGCCGGTCGCCGGCCGGCATCGGGTTGCCACTCCAATAGTTTCCGGATGAGCCACCGCAACAGCGCGATCCCCACCAGTGCCACCAGCACCGGGACGGGGACGGCGTTGGCGGTCAGGTCGGCCCGGCTCAGCACGGCCACGAGCCCTACCGCGCCGAACACCGCGATGAGAATCACCCCGGCGAAACGGCGCCGCACTTCGAGGACTCCGGAGAGCGCCGCGAGCGCGGCGATGACCAGTGCCATGCCGCCCAGCAGTGCCGCCTTGTCCGCCGTGCCGAACAAGGAAATGGCCCACTCCTTGACGCCCGGCGGGACGGTGTCGATCACGGCCCCGCCGACGGCCGTCACCGGAGACACCGTGGGGCTCACCAGGCTGGCCGTGAGTTCACCGAGGACCACCGCCGTCCCCACGGCCACCAGTCCGGCCCCGGCGGCCCACAGGTCCCGGGACTGCCGCTGCCGGACTCCCGGTTCCGTATGCTGCTGTCCCCTGCCGGCGAGTGTGCCGCCGGTTTCCTTCCCCTGCCCGTCAAAGCCGACGCCGCTGCTCACTGTGCCCATCCCGTCCGGAGTTTTTCCTCTACCGCGTCGCGCGGAATCCTGTTGTGTGCTCCCTCGGCTGTTGCTGCCGGGGCTGCTGCTCCCCCGGCAGCAGGCTCCCCGGCAGAAGTGCCGTGGCTGCCACCCGGCTTCTGGCCGGCGGCTCCCTGGCCGGGGAGCAGCAGCGAGAACCGGCATCCGCCGTCGACGTTCTCCACGGTGACGGTGCCTTGATGGGCGCTGACGATTCCGGCGACAATGCTCAGGCCAAGGCCGGCGCCGCTGTAGCGCATGACGCCTGCCGGCTCATCCGGCCCGGGCGCCCGGAAGCCGTCGCCCGGGGCCGCGCCATCAGGGGCCATTCCGTCCAGTCCGTCGTCCGGGGCGGCCCAACGGCCGGTCTGCCGCCGCGCCGGGTCCTTCTGCCAGCCGGTTTCGAACACATGCGGGAGGTCCGCTTCCGCGATCCCGCCGCAGCCGTCGGTGACCGCGACGACGGCCCGGTCACCGTCCCGGCCGACTTCCACGGTGACCCGGGAGCCGGGTCTGCTGTGGACGATCGCGTTGAGCACGACGTTTCGGATGGCACGCCCCATCGAGGGGCCGTCGGCGAGGGCCAGGCTTTCCCGTTGGCCGCCGCCGTCGAGCGTAATGCCGTGCTGCTCCGCCAGCGCGGCGAGGTCGGCAATGGCGTCGCTGGCGAGGTCGTACAGGTCCAACGGCTCGGCCTTGAGCCGCATAGTTCCGGCATGGATCTTCGACAGTTCCAGGAGGTCGTTGACCATGCCGGCCATGAGGTCGGTCTGCGCGATGAGCTTGCGGTAGTAGGCGGGGACGTCCGCGGCCATCCCGTCTTCCAGGGCCTCGGTCATGGCGCGCATGCTCGCCAGCGGCGTCCGCAGGTCGTGGGAGATCCAGCTGACCAGTTCGCGGCGGGCGTTTTCGACGGCGGCCTCCCGCTGCCGGGAGGCCTCCAGCATCCGGCTGCTGGATTCGAGCTCGGCGGCGAGGGCGGCAAGTTCGTGGCTCATCACCGGGGACTGGATCCCGGGGCTCTCGCCGCGGCCGATGCTCCGGGCAGCCTCGACCAGCGCCTTGGCGTTCCCCGAGACCCTCGCTCCGAGCACGAGCGCGATCGAAACAGCCACGGCGGAAGCCACGGCCAGGACGTACCACATCACTTCGAGGTCCCGGGCCGAGATGAACATCGCGTTGAAGGCGCTGACCATTCCGGCCGTCAGGACCGCCACGGCGGCGAGCACCACCACACAGATCTGGACCGCGAACGAGGCCCGGCGCAGGGATTTCAGGATGAGCAGCGACGCGGCCCCGATCACGGCTCCCCAGGCCAGGGCCCAGCCGATGATGGTCAGGAGTTCAGAGGTCTGCATCGGCGGACTCCTCCTCATCGCTGGGGTCCAGCCGGTAACCCACGCCCCAGACCGTTTTCAGGACGGAGGGGCGGGTGGGGTCGTCCTCGATCTTCTCCCGCAGCCTCCGCACGTGCACCGTGACAGTGGACAGGTCCCCGTAGTCCCAGCCCCAGACGGCTTTCATGAGTTCCTCGCGGCTGAAGACCTGCCGGGGACGGCGGAGCATGAAGGCCAGAAGGTCGAACTCCCTGGCCGTCAGCGCCAGGGGCCTGCCATGGCGGGAGACGGTGCGTGCGGCCGGGTTGAGGTCGAAACCGCCCACTTCGACGGAGGGCTCCGGGCTGAATTCGGGAATGCTCCTGCGCAGGACCGAACGGACCCGCAGTACCAGCTCGCGGGGCGAGAATGGCTTGGTGACGTAGTCGTCAGCGCCGGCTTCAAGGCCGAGGATCCGGTCGTCTTCCGTTCCGAGGGCAGTGAGCATGATGACCGGGACACTGTGTGCGGCACGGAGCCGGCGGCAGACTTCCGCACCGTCCAGGCCCGGCAGCATGCGGTCCAGCAGGACGAGGTCCGGGCGGCGTTCGGCCGCAAGGCGCAGGGCCGTGAACCCGTCGGCGGCGAGGACCACCTGGTATCCCGCCTGGACGAGGTAGTCCCGGACCACTCCGGCGATGGTCGGTTCGTCCTCGACGAGGAGGATGCGCCGGTACTCCGTTGCGTCCGGGGCCGGCTGGGTCTTGTTCACGCTTCCAGCATAGGTTCGCGGCCACGGTCCGGGCAGGGCTCCGGACCCCCGCCGGACATCGTTCCCGAATCCGTAATATCCGTGCCGTCATGCGGCTGTGACGTGGGCCGCGAGGTGGCGTAGCCTGACTCTATGACAGTTCAACTGGGTATGCCCCAGCCCCGCGCGGCAGGCAGTCCCGGAGCGGGAGTGCCTGCTGCAGCCGCACTGTCCGGGCGTCCGGAGGGCCTGGTTGCAGGGCTCGTGGATCGCTACGGCCGCCGTGCCACGGACATGCGCCTCTCACTGACGGACAAGTGCAATCTGCGTTGCACCTATTGCATGCCGGCCGAGGGCCTGGAATGGCTGTCCAAGCAGGCGGTGATGTCCGCGGAGGAAATCGTCCGGATCGTGCGGATCGGCGTCGACATGCTCGGCGTGCGTGAACTGCGGCTGACCGGAGGCGAGCCCTTGGTGCGGGCGGACCTGCTGCAGATCATCGCCGCGCTCCGCCAGGCCCACCCCGACCTGCCAATCTCGATGACCACCAACGCCGTCGGCCTGGACAAGAAGGCCGCCGGACTCAAAGCCGCGGGACTGACCAGAATCAACGTCTCGCTGGACTCCCTGCATGAAGAAACCTTTACCAAGCTGACCCGCCGGCCCTTCCTGGACAGGGTCCTCGCCGGCGTCGACGCCGCCTGGGCCGCAGGCCTGGGCCCGGTCAAGCTCAACGCTGTACTCATGCGCGGCATCAACGACGCCGAGTCCCCGGCCCTCCTGACCTGGGCACTGGACCGCGGCTATGAACTGCGCTTCATCGAACAGATGCCGCTCGACGCGGACCACGGCTGGACCCGGCGGAACATGATCACCGCCGCGGAGATCCGGGAACTGCTCTCGGTCGATTACGTGCTCAGTTCCGACCCGCGGGACCGCGACGGCGCCCCGGCGGAACGGTTCGAAGTCCGGGCCCGGGTTCCCGGCACCGACCGGGCCACCGGCCCTCTGCTCGGCACTGTGGGCATCATCGCCTCCGTCACGGAGCCGTTCTGCTCGGACTGCCGCCGGACGCGCATCACCGCCGAGGGCAAGATCATGAGCTGCCTGTTCTCGCGCGAGGAAGTGGATCTGCTGGGGCTGCTGCGCGAGGGCGCCAGCGACGAACAGCTCGCCGAGCGCTGGCAGGATGCCATGTGGATCAAGCCCAAGGCCCACGGCATGGACCATGTGGGCCTCGACGCGCCCGACTTCGTCCAGCCGGACCGCAGCATGAGCGCCATCGGAGGCTGACTTTTTCGTGAATGTACGCTACTTCGCTGCCGCACGCGCTGCCGCCGGCGTGGATGAAGAACGCTACGACCTCGCCGACGGCGACACCCTCGCCTCGCTGCTCGAGGCGATCCTCGCCGTCGAGCGCCCCGAACCGCCGGCCGGTACGCCGCCGCTGGCCCGCATCCTGTCCCGCTCCAGCTTCCTGCTCAACGAAGTTGCCGTGCGGGACCATGCCGCGGCGCTCAAGCCGGCCGACATCGTCGACGTGCTGCCGCCCTTCGCCGGCGGGTAACCCGGGCACGCCCGGCTCCATAAAGCCGGTATGTCGGGTTCACAAAATCCGGGGTATCGCGTTTAGCTGGCCGGTTCTAGAGTGTGGAATATCCGCGGCGGCGGGCAACAAACACCAACGAGGAGGGCAGCATGTTCACCTTGCAGATCGAGCATAGGATCAAGGATTTCTCCATGTGGAAAGCGGCGTTCGACCGTGATCCGGTGAACCGCGCGGCGTCGGGCGTCACCGCGTACCGCGTCAACCAACCCGTGGACGACCCGCACTCTGTGGTCGTTGAGCTGGACTTCGAGCAGCGCGAGCAGGCGGAGGCCTTGTTGGCCAATCTTCAGGCGAAGGTCTGGAACTCCGCCGAGCCGGCGCCCGGCCTAGAGGGAACTCCGAAGACCCGGATCCTGCAGGCCGCCTCCTAAGACCTCACGCCGGTACGGCAGCGCCCTCAGCGACGCGGCGGCACACGGTGGTCATGAAGGGCGTGAAATCGCTCGCCCTGCCCAGGCGGAGTCCGGCGGCATGAGTCAGTTCGCCGTCATCCACCCGGAAGGTGTGCCGTGCGGTCCCGCGGTCACTTCGCCGTTCCACGGTCAAGGTGCCGCCTTCCATGCTGGCGCGCGCGGGTCCCTCGGGCGGCAACCCCAAGCTGTTGACGTGGTACCAGAAGGTCTCCGGATGGTCCGGGTCCGTCGTGAAGACACCGTGGCCTTCGGACCGGGTCCCGTCCGCATCCGTGTGCCGGTAGCTCTGGGTGACGGCAAGCCCGGCTGCTGCCCGGGAAAAGATAATCTCGGTGTCCGCGGTGCGCGCCGGACCCCACGCGGTTGCCTCCCAGTGCGTGGTCCCCGTCCAATGGCCCAGGAAAGCCTCAAGCGCCTCGCATGCACTGCCTGGCAGCGGCCGGTCCACAGTTTCTCCCATATGGAGTTCCTCCCGAGTGACCCCGCCACCATCATGGCGCCGCGCCAGTTGGAATGTCTAGGCCAGGAGTCCGAACGTCTCGGTTTCCTCGAACGGCCCGACCACCGTGACGGTCCGCGGGGCTGCCGCGAGCTCACGGGCGAGCTCCTGGACCTCCGCGGCTGTGACGGCCTTGATCTGGCGGAGGGTCTCATCGATGTCCTGGTACTCGCCGGACACCAGTTCCGCGCGGCCCAGCCGGGACATCCGGGAACCGGTGTCCTCCAGCGCCAGCACGATTCCGCCGCACAGCTGTCCCTCCGCCTTGCGCAGCTCCTCGTCTGAGATTCCGTCGGCAGCCAGCTTGTCCAGTTCGGCGCCCAGCAGATCAATGACCTGGCGGACCTTCGACGGGGTGCATCCGGCGTACATGCCGAAATAGCCGGCATCGGCGTAGGAGGAGGCGAAAGAGTAGGTCGAGTAGACGAGTCCGCGCTTTTCCCGGACCTCCTGGAAGAGGCGGGAGGACATGCCGCCGCCGAGAACGGCGTTGAGCACACTCATCACAAAGCGGCGGCCGTCGGTGGCGACCAGCGACGGGCAACCCATAATGATGTTGGCCTGCTCCACCTGCCTCTTGACCACATGCAGGCCGGCCGTGCCGGTGATCGATGCACGTTCGGTGGAGCGGCGCTGCACGGGGGCGGCCGCGGCCTCAAGGTTCCAGCCGGCGGAGTGCAGGGCATCCACCACGAGCCCGCAGACGACGTCGTGGTCCAGGCCGCCGGCCGCGGTGACCACGAGCTCGTCGGGACGGTAGTAGCGGCGGTAGTGGTCCCACACCGAGTCGCGTGCCACGGCCCGGATGGCTGCCGGCGTGCCGCCGATGGGGCGGCCCAGCGGGTGCGTTCCCAGCACGGCGGCCACGAAGTTCTCGTGCGCGACGTCGGTGGGATCGTCGCTGTCCATGGCGATTTCCTCGAGGATGACGTCCCGCTCCTGCTCCATCTCCTGCGGGTTCAGGACCGCGCCGGTGATCATGTCCGCGATGACGTCGATCGCCATGGGAAGGTCCGTGTCCAGCACGCGGGCGAAGTAGCAGGTGCTTTCCTTCGCGGTGGCCGCATTGGATTCCCCGCCGACCTCGTCGAAGGCCGAGGCGATCTCCAGCGCGGTGCGGCGCTTGGTGCCCTTGAAGAGCAGGTGCTCCAGGAAGTGCGTGGAACCGTGCTGGCCGGGAGCCTCGTCGCGGGAGCCGACGCCGACCCAGAAACCGATCGTGGCAGAGCGTTGGCCGGGCATCGCTTCGGTGAGGACGCGGACGCCGCCGGGCAGGACCGAGCGTCGCACCTCGGAGCCGCCGTCGGCGCCGTGGATCAGGGTGTCAGCGTGCTGGTTCTGCTCTAGCGGCAGGGGGACGACAGTCATCAAGGCCTTTCATTGAACACATGCCAAATCTGCCTGCCATCCTACCTTTAACAGCAGCGGGGCCGGTGGTTGATCCACCGGCCCCGCTTTTTGACTCAGGAGAGACTACTCTGCGGCGTCCGCGGAGACCTCGGCGTTGTCAGCGTTTTCCGTGTTTCCTGCATTTTCCGCGCCAGCCTCCTCAGCCACTACGGGCGAGAGGGACAGCTTTCCGCGATCGTCGATCTTGGTGATTTCCACCTGGATCTTCTGGCCCACGGAGACGACGTCGTCGACGTTGTCCACGCGCTTGCCGCCGGCGATCTTGCGCAGCTCGGAGATGTGCAGGAGGCCGTCCTTGCCCGGGGTCAGGGAAACGAAGGCGCCGAAGGTGGTGGTCTTGACGACCGTGCCCAGGTAGCGCTCACCGATTTCCGGGATCTGCGGGTTGGCGATGGCGTTGATCGCGGACCGTGCTGCGTCGGCAGACGGGCCGTTGGTGGCGCCAATGTAGACAGTTCCGTCGTCCTCGATCGAGATGTCGGCTCCGGTGTCTTCCTGGATCTGGTTGATCATCTTGCCCTTCGGGCCGATGACCTCGCCGATCTTGTCAACCGGGATCTTGACCGCGATGACGCGCGGCGCGAACTCGGAGAGCTCGTCCGGGGTGTCGATCGCGGAGTTCAGGACGTCCAGGATGTGCAGGCGGGCTTCGCGGGCCTGCTTCAGGGCGGCGGCCAGGACCGAGGCCGGGATGCCGTCGAGCTTCGTGTCCAGCTGGATGGCCGTGACGAACTCGGAAGTACCGGCAACCTTGAAGTCCATGTCACCGAAGGCATCTTCGGCGCCGAGGATATCGGTCAGGGCGGCGTAACGGGTCTGGCCGTCGACCTGGTCGGAGACCAGGCCCATGGCGATACCCGCAACAGCAGCCTTCAGCGGCACGCCTGCGTTCAGCAGGGACAGCGTGGAGGCGCAGACGGAACCCATAGACGTCGAACCGTTGGAGCTGAGAGCCTCAGACACCTGGCGGATGGCGTAGGGGAATTCCTCGCGGGACGGCAGCACCGGCATGATGGCGCGCTCTGCGAGGGCACCGTGGCCGATTTCGCGGCGCTTCGGGGAACCGACGCGGCCGGTCTCGCCGGTGGAGTACGGCGGGAAGTTGTAGTTGTGCATGTAGCGCTTGCGCGTCACGGGAGACAGCGAGTCGATCTGCTGTTCCATCTTGAGCATGTTCAGCGTGGTGACACCCATGATCTGGGTCTCGCCGCGTTCGAAGATGGCCGAGCCGTGGACGCGGGGCAGAACCTCAACCTCGGCGGTGAGCTGGCGGATGTCCGTCAGGCCGCGGCCGTCGATGCGGATCTGGTCCTTGAGGATACGCTGGCGCACAACCTGCTTGGTGACGGAGCGGAAGGCTGCGGACAGTTCCTTCTCGCGGCCTTCGAACTGGCCAGCCAGGGAAGAGGTGACCTCGTCCTTGAGCTCGTCGGACGCGGTGTCGCGTTCCTGCTTGTCGGCGATCTGGAAGACAGCGGCCAGCTTCTCGGCGGCAGCGGACTCCACAGCGGCGTAGACGTCGTCCTGGTAGTCCAGGAAGACCGGGAACTCGACGGTCGGCTTGGCGGCGCGGGCTGCCAGGTCGGACTGTGCTTCACAAAGGGCCTTGATGAACGGCTTGGCAGCCTCGAGGCCTTCGGAGACAACCTCTTCGGTCGGGGCGGTGGCGCCCTGTTCCTTGATGAGGTTCCAGGAGTTGTCGGTGGCTTCGGCTTCAACCATCATGATGGCGACGTCGTCACCGGCGATGCGGCCGGCGACGACCATGTTGAAGACGGCGTTCTCGAGCTGGGAGTGCTTCGGGAACGCAACCCACTGCGAGCCGTTCTCGTCGGCAACGAGGGCAACGCGGACGCCGCCGATCGGGCCGGAGAAGGGCAGGCCGGAAAGCTGGGTGGACATCGAGGACGCGTTGATCGCGACGACGTCGTAGAGCTCGTCCGGGTTGATGGACAGCACGGTGACGACGATCTGGACCTCGTTGCGCAGGCCCTTGACGAACGCGGGGCGCAGCGGGCGGTCCATGAGGCGGCAGGCCAGGATGGCTTCCGTGGAGGGACGGCCTTCGCGGCGGAAGAACGAGCCCGGGATGCGGCCGGCGGCGTACATACGCTCTTCGACGTCGACGGTCAGCGGGAAGAAGTCGAAACCTTCACGCGGGTGCTTGCCGGCGGTGGTTGCGGACAGCAGCGCGGTCTCTTCATCGATGTAGACCATCGCTGCGCCGGCTGCCTGCTTGGCAAGGCGGCCGGTTTCAAAGCGGATTACACGCTTGCCGAAGCGGCCATTGTCAATGATTGCTTCTGAGAACTGGATTTCGGGACCCTCCATAGAGAGTCACCTCCGTTTCTTGGTTCACGGAGCCCAGCCGCATCAACCCAGCCCAGCATCTGTCTACTGGCCTGCACTGCACCCGGTCATCGATCGAGACCCACGGGCCGGGCCTCATTCCTTGAGGCCGTTCCCGGGGATCACTACCGAGGACCGCGAATGCGTGATGCGGTTGATCCTCCTGTTTAGTTTTTTCCTGAAGAAGGCGGCCCTTTCCGGTCCGGAAGGGGCCGCCCCTTAAAACTGACTAGCGACGCAGGCCGAGGCGCTCGATGAGCTTACGGTAGCGGGTGATGTCAGTGTTCTTGAGGTAGGTGAGCATGCGCTTGCGACGACCAACCATGGCCAGCAGACCGCGCTGGGTGTGGTAATCGTGCTTGTGCTCCTTCATGTGCTCAGTGAGATCCTTGATCCGCTGAGTCAGGACTGCAACCTGGACCTCCGGCGAACCGGTGTCGCCCTCGGACGTTGCGAAATCCTTGATGATGGACTGCTTTACAGCGGCTTCAAGTGCCACAATAACTCCTAGAGATGTGCCGTGAGGCCCGAATCAGTAATTCACTGCCGGGGGTGCCGTCCCGGAATCCCCCGCCGAAGCCGGGCATTCCGTACACAACAGGAGCCAGCCGCCACGGACTGCAGCCGGATCCAACGTTCAGTTTAGTGGCACGTCCGCGGTCTTGTCGAAACCGCCGGGCGCGGCCGCCGACTCTGCCGGCGCGCCAGATGCCTGCGGCGGTTGCGGTTTTCCACTTTCCTGGGCTGCGAGCAGTTCGCGAATAGCGGCGACGCCCCGGTAAAGCTCCGCGAAGGATGTGCTGAGCGGCGACAGCCCGATCCTGATGCCCTGCGGGGCGCGGAAATCGGGAATCACGTCCTGGTCCCACAATGTGGCCGTCATTTCCCGGAAGGCCGGGTGGTCGATCGTCACGTGGCTGCCGCGCAGTTCCGCCGCCCGCGGGGTGGACAGCTGCACGCCGGCCGGCGCCAGCCAGGCGTCGTAAAGTTCGAGGGCATAAGCGGTCAGCACCCGTGACTTCTCCCGCAGTGACGCCATCCCCGCTTCCTCGATCAGGTCCAGGGTGCCGCGCATGGCGAGCATCCCGAAGATCGCCGGAGTGCCGCTAAGGAAGCCGCGGATGCCGGGGGCGGCCTCGTAGCCGGGACCCATTTCGAACGCGTCCTTGCGCCCCATCCAGCCCCAGATGGGCTGCTGCAGCCCGGCCAGGTGCCGTGCGTTGATGTAGGCGAACGCGGGCGAGCCCGGTCCCCCGTTCAGATATTTGTAGGTGCAGCCTGCCGCGAAGTCGACGTCGGCGTCGTCCAAAGCGATCTCCACAGACCCGGCGGAGTGGCAAAGGTCCCACACCACCAGGGCGCCGGCGTCGTGGATTGCCGCGGTGATGCCCGGCAGGTCCGCGAGGAAGCCGGAGCGGTAGGCGATCTGGCTCAGGACCACGACGGCGGTGGCCGGGCCGGTGGCGTCGCGCACCTGCTCGACGGTGACGCCGGAGGCCGGATCGGCGTCGATCCAGCGCAGGGTCAGGCCTTCTTCACGGGCGATTCCCTCCACCAGGTAGCGGTCGGTGGGGAAATTATCCGTGTCCAGGACGATCTCGGTCCGGGCCGGATCGGTGACGGCTGCCAGCGCGGCGCGGATGAGCTTGTACAGCACCACGGTGGTGGAATCGGCAATGATCGTCTGCCCCGGCGCCGCGCCGAGCACGGCGCGGCCGAGCTGGTCGCCGATCTTCTGGGGCAGTTCGAGCCATTCCTCGTCCCAGCCCCGGATCAGGCGGCCGCCCCAGCTGTCCTGGATGAAGCTGCTGATGTCGGTGACGGTCCGCTTGAGCGGACGGCCCAGGGAGTTGCCGTCAAGGTAGGACAGGTCCGTGTCCGTGCCGACGAAGTGGTCGCGGTAGCCGGCCAGCGGGTCCGCGGCGTCGAGGTCGAGGGCGCGCTGCCACAGGCTGTCCGGCGCGTCGGTGTTGGCGGACATGCTCACTGGCCGATCTCCGTCCGCACGGCGAAGAGCTCGGGGAAGAAGGTCAGTTCGAGGGCCTTCTGCAGGAACGCGGCGCCGCTGGATCCGCCGGTGCCGGCCTTCATGCCGATGGTCCGCTGGACGGTGCGCAGGTGGCGGAAACGCCACAGCTGGAAGTTGTCCTCAAGGTCCACAAGTTCCTCGCAGGCCTCGTATGCGCCCCAGTTGTCGGCGGCGTTCTCGTAGATGTACTTGAACACCGGGACCAGTTCGGGGCAGAACTCGTGGGCCTTGGTGACGTCGCGCTCCAGCACGGATGCCGGGACGTCAAAGCCCTGGCGCTTGAGATAGGCGAGGAAATCGTCGTAGATGCTGGGGGCTTCGAGCAGTTCGCGCAGCATCTCGTGGGCCTCGGGGTCCGATTCGAACACCGGAAGCATCTTGGCGTTCTTGTTGCCGAGGAGGAACTCCACCGCACGGTACTGGCTGGACTGGAATCCGGACGAGTTGCCGAGGAAGCCGCGGAACTGGGAGTACTCGGTGGGCGTCAGGGTGGCCAGCACGGACCATTGCTCGGTGAGTGTCTTCTGAATGTGCTTGACGCGGGCGATCGCCTTCAGGGCGGACCCGAGGTCGTCCGACCGCAGCCACGCGGCGGCGCTGCGAAGCTCGTGCAATACCAGCTTCAGCCACAGCTCCGTGGTCTGGTGCTGGATGATGAACAGCATCTCGTCGTGGTGTTCCGGGGTGCTGACCGGCTGCTGGGCGCTGAGCAGGGTGGGCAACTGCAGGTAGGACGCGTAGCTCATCCGCGCACTGAAATCCCGGACAATGTCCTGGTCCAGTTCCCTCGTGTTTTTCTCGATGGTCACGTGTCTTGCCTTCCTTGCCAAGTGGCTGTGAATCAGCGCGGCTCCAGTGAACCAGAACATTGTCAGCGCGGGGCCGACGCCGATCCGGCCCGGTTTTTAGCGGGCGAACAGGAGGTCGTGGGCCTGGACGACGTCCAGGCGCATCTGCTCCACCAAAGCTTCAGCCCCACGGTACGCCACCATGCCGCGGAGCCTGGCGACAAATTCCACCACAACTGTCTGGTCGTACAGATCGAAGTCGTCGGGAGACTCTTCCGGGCGGTCGATCACGTGGGCCTCGACCTGACGGCTCACGCCGTCGAACGTCGGGTTCGAGCCTACGGAGATGGCGGCGGGCCAGCGCATGCCTGCCTGGTCCACGAGCCAGCCGGCGTAGATGCCGTCCGCGGGGATGTACCCGGTGGCCGTCGAGGAGAGGTTCGCGGTGGGGAACCCGAGGTCGCGGCCGCGTGCGGCACCGTGCACCACCTCGCCGCGCATCCGGTGCGGCCTGCCGAGGACGGCAGCGGCGGTGGCGACGTCGCCCGCGCGCAGGGCCTCGCGCACCCACGTGGACGAACAGCGGCGGTCCGTGCCGTCGTCGTCGTGGATGGGAAAGCCCTCTGAGCCGAATTCGCTGATGACCAGCACCTCGAACCCGAGCTTCTTGCCCAGCTCCTGCATGGTGGCGAGGTCGCCGGAATTGCCGCGGCCAAACCGGGCGTCGTGGCCGATCACCACGTGGCTGGCCTTGAGGCTGTCGACCAGCACTGACGCGACGAATTCCTCGGGGGTGAGGCTGGCGAGCTCCATCGAGTACTTCATCACCAGCACGGCGTCGAGGCCGAGCTCTCCGAGGGCCACGAGCTTGTCCTCCAGCCCCATGATCAGTTCGGGAGCCGATTCCGGACGGTGTACCTGCGCGGGGTGTGGGTCGAAGGTGATGGCGACGGCGCGTGCGTGCTTCAACCGGGCGGTACGGATGAGCTGCGACAGCACCTGCTGGTGGCCGCGGTGCACGCCGTCGAAATTGCCGAACGTGACAACCGAAGGACCAAAGTCCGCCGGGACCTCGGACAGATCGTTCCAGATGTGGACCATCAACCTCGCCTTTTGCTGCCTGCCATGAACTGCTCCGGAGCGACCGTGCCGGCTCCGGAACTCTCTTAGATTACCCGCAATCCGGGCAACTCCCGGACGGTCCGCCGGGCTCCGGGGCATCCGCGTAAAGGCCCCGCCGGAGGGACCACGGTTAATCGGCGGCAGGGCGAAGGTGTGAGGCGGGCGCGCACTATCGCCCCAGCAAAAGCCGCCGCTCGCTGTCGCGCACCGTCTGTTTCCGCCAATTCCGCCAATGCAGCAGCACTGCGACGAGGATGAGGGGGACGTGGAGCCCGGGCAGGATATTCGCTAACCACCGCGGCAGGTAGATGTCCGTGACGGAGCCCGAGCCGTCTCCAAGACTTTTCGCGACGACGGTCAACGGGCATTGGAAGCCGGTGCCCGCAAAAATCAGCGATTCGCTGGCGACCACGACGGCGGCAGCCCTCGTCTTCCGGTCATTGCGGCCCGTGATGCCGGCGTACAGGACGTAGGCCATGCAGGCCTCAATCACGAGCCAGGCAAGGGTGTGGAGCGTCTTCACTGCCCGCAGCATCAGACTGCGCTGGTCCATGCCTCCACCCTAGGCCCGCCGTGGCGCGGAGGCTTGGGACTTTCGGCCCGGTGCAGGGAGCCCGGCGACGGAGGGCGCGGTTGCGGGGGTCCCACCGAGTCAGTCGAGGCGAGCGTCCGTCCAGGCACGGGGTCACTCCAGGCGGAAGTAGGTGTTCCGGCGGGGTGTCCGGGCGGGGTCGAGGTGGGGTGGCGGGATGAGCCAGGGGATGCCGGTGCGCATCTGGATGCTCCAGTGTTCCTTGTGGATCAGATGGTGGTGATGGGAGCAGAGCAGGGTGCCGTTGCCGGTTCCGGTGGTTCCGCCGCGGGACCAGTAGGTGATGTGGTGGGCCTCGCACCAGGGGGCGGGGATGGTGCATTGCGGGAAGGCGCAGCCCTGGTCCCGGGCCGTGATGGCCTTGCGGATGTGGGGCGGGAAGATGCGGGAGGCGCGGCCGATGTCCAGGACCTGGCCCTCGCCGCCGAGGACGACGGGGATGATGTCGGCGTCGCAGGCGAGCTTGCGGATGGTGCCTGCGGTGACGGGGCCGGTGAACAGCAGCGTCCCGGTGCCGTGCCTGGTTCCGGTGCCGTGCTGTGCGGTGTTGGCAGGGGCGCTTGCTTCGGCGGGAGTCGTCCCGAGCCTGGTGAGCAGGTCGCGGTAGTCGATGGTGGCCATGACCTGGGGCCGGAGCCCGCCCGCGGCGGGCAGCCCTCCGGTGGCGAGGGCTGCTTTGCACGCGCCGACCAGGCCGTCGAGCAGCTTCTGCGGCCGGGAGCGGAGGTCCAGGGACGGCAGCGACGGGTCCTTTTCGGCCGTGGCGGAATCGTCCGCCGCGCAGGGCGCATCCGCCGCCGCGGACCCGTCACCAGGTCCGGTGGTGGTGCCTTGGCCGGTGTCGGGGCCGGTGCGGGGGTTGGTGGCGGTGTTCATCACGGTGATCAGGTGTTCGAACTGGTCCGTGGTGGCGAAGATTTCCAGGTGTTGCAGGCCGTGCCGGGGTTTGCGGAGGAAGGCGCCCTGGAGCTGGCGGAGCAGTTCCTCGGAGGGTTCGGCGCCGTCCTGGTCCAGTGCCTCGGCCCAGCTGCGGCTGACCCGGGCCAGGAAGTCGGCGTCGTTCTCGGCCGCGGTGCGGGTCAGGGCGTGCTCCATCGCCGCGACCGCCTCGGGGAGGCAGCTGTGCCGGACCCGGTCCAGGGCGAGCGTGATGACGGTCGCGGCGCGGGAGGCGACCTCGCCGGACGCGACGGCGGCTCCGAGCTCCGGGTGCACGGGCGGGATGGGCCGGCCGGCGAGTCCCTGCCGGGGCAGCAGTTCGGCGGCCAGCGCCAGCCGGCGCTTGGCCTCGGCGGCGCTGATCCGCAGCCGCGCCCGCAAAAAATCTGTGGCGTTCCGGTAGCCGTCATCCGCCGCAGCAGACATCCCAATTTGCCCGGAAAAGTCACCGCGGGGGCCAGTTCCGGCCCCGGCATGCGTCCCGCCGACAGGTGCGCCGTGAGCCCCGGCGTCGGAAACGGCCTCAGCTCCCCCGCCGGCCCCTGCATCCATCCCGCCGTCGGATTCCTGTTTCCAGCCCGTGAGCCAGCCCGCCTGGGCCGCTTCCTCACCCCAGCCGTGTGCGGCCATCGCGGTGAACGCGGCTTGTTTGCGCGTCCGCTCTACCGCCGCCGCGGCAACGAGCTGGAAGTATTCGACCGTGCGGGACAGGTCCTCGACGTGGCCGGCAAAGTCCGCGGCCTCCCGCAAGCCAACCCAGGGGGTATCGACATCCGCAGCCGGGCTCGAAGCCCGCAGCGCCGCCAGCGCCGAGTCCACCGCCGCACCCGCGGCGCCCAGAGCGCCGCTGGCTGCGTCAGCCGCGCCGGGAACGGCGGCCAGGCGGGGATGCCGGGAGGACACAGCCGGGCCGGGCCACGGGGCCCGGTCCGGGATGAACTCTCCAATGGCTTCCATAACTAAACTCTGCCAGAGGGGTACGACAGACATAGCGGAAGCCATTCCTGCTGGCGCGCGACTCATATTGGGTGACTCCCGGCAGCGCACTTCAGAGCACCTGGAGCCCATAGGGCACGTCCGAGCACGTAACACTGCGTACGACCCCCGCCCTCCTACGGACCGGTGCGTGGCAAGCTGTAGGGATGGACAGCACAGCCGCTCCCCAAGTCGGGGAATCACCGTTCGCACCACTGCTGCCGGGCGATCCGCGCCGCCCGTTGGGTCCACGCGATCCGGGCGATGCCTGGGTCGAGGGCGACCGGGGGCGGTTCTGGGGTCGGTTCGGTTCCGCCGGGCTCCTGGTCCACGACCCCGCCAAGGGGGTCCTGCTCCAGCACCGCGCCTTGTGGAGCCATCAGGGCGGCACCTGGGGGCTCCCCGGCGGCGCCCTGCACCAAGGGGAAGAAGCCATCCACGGCGCGCTGCGGGAAGCACACGAGGAAGCGGCCGTGCCTCCGGGGAATCTCCAGGTCCTGTTTACGTCGGTGTTCGACGTCGGCTACTGGTCTTACACCACCGTGGTGGCCGTTGCCCTGCAGCCGTTCGAGGCCGCGATCAGTGATGCGGAAAGTATCGAACTGCAGTGGGTGGGGATTGACGGCGTCGGCGGCAAGGAACTGCACCCGGGCTTCGCCGCGGCCTGGCCGGGGCTGCGCAGCAGGCTCACTGAGGCCCGGCGCATCGCCGGCCGCCTGTAATCAGCCGGAGTCAGTGGTCCCGGGGCGCGGGCCGTCGGCGGTACAGCCAGATGAGTCCCAGGATCGGCAGCAGGAGCGGGATGAATCCGTAGCCGCGGCCAAACAGGGACCATACTGTCTCGTGCGGGAAGTTCACCGAGTCGAACACGCTGAGTGCTCCCACCACCAGAACGCCCACAAGCTCCACCAGGACTGCCGCCACCGAGACCTTGAACGCGGTGCGCCCCGGCTTCGCCAGAGACACGGTGGCCACGACGTAGACGGCGGCGGCGAACGCGGACAGCAGGTACGCCAGCGGCGCCTCGGAAAACTTGGTGAGAATCTGGTAGCCGGCCCGGGCCGTCGCCGAAATCGCGAAGATGGCATAGACAGCAATCAGCAGCCGTCCCGGCCCGGTGTTGCGGGTATCGGTCGTCGCCGGCGCAGTGTCGGCGGATCCAGCGTCCGCCGGCCCAGTGGTCCGGGACGCCGGCGCCGCCGGGTTTCCGGTGCCGTCGTGCGGGGAGTTTGCGCTCACGTTTTCTGCCTCTTCCATCTCAATACCAGATCTGGTTCATGCGCGCCGCCATCACCAGGGCGGTGACGCCGACGGCGGCCAGGACAAAGTTGCTCCAGCGGGTCCGCTCCAGGATGGACCAGTACACGGCCCCAATCGGGAGGATCAGCGCCGTCGCCAGATAGCCCCAGAACTCCCAAGCCTCCCCCGCGATCCGCTCGCCGCTGGCCACCCGGACAATCGAACCCCCCAGATAGACCAGGAGGGCAAGTTCGACGGCGGCCACCGACAGTATCGTCGTGTCGTTGGGCGCTTTCTTCAGGAGGCCCGCGACGACGCAGATGATGCTGGAGAGCAGGCCAACCACCAGAATGATGTAGAAATACGCGTCCACTACTGGCCGGCCAGCTTTTCTGTGGGCTGCTTATCTGTGGGCTGCTTATCTGTGGCCGGCTTGCCGTTGCCGGGCTTTTCGTTGCCGGGCTTTTCATTATCCGGCGCGAAGACGAGCACTGGTTTGGCGTAGCTTCCCGCATCGGCCAGGAGGGCCACGAGCGAACCGTCCGGCGCGAACGCCGCTGCCGGTTTGTCCGCGGTCGCTGCCTCCGGTGTGCCTGCCGCTGCTCCGGCTCCGATCCTGCGGCCGAAGGAAATCTCAGTGGTTTCCGCCTCGCTGAGTTCACGGTTCGGCATCAGCGCCCGGGCCGCGTCCGAGATTTCCAGGACGTCCAGCGTCTCGGCCAATTGTTCGAGCGTATGTGCCTGATCAAGGGTGTATGGACCCACTTGAGTCCTCCGCAGTGCAGTCAGGTGGCCGCCGACGCCGAGAGCATCGCCGAGGTCGCGGGCCAGGGCACGGATGTAGGTACCGGAGGAGCACTCCACGGTGACGTCCACGTCGAGTGACTCGCCGTCGTGGACGGGACGGGTCTCGTGGATCTCAAAGCGGTGGATCGTCACCGGCCGGGCTGCGAGTTTGACCTCTTCACCGGACCGGACCCGGGCGTAGGCGCGTTCGCCGTTGACCTTGATGGCGCTGACGCTGCTGGGAACCTGCTCGATTTCCCCGATCAGTGCCGCGACGCCGGCGCGGACGGCGTCTACGGTGACCCCGGCGGCGCTGCGGGTGGCGGTGACCTCGCCTTCGGCGTCGTCCGTCACGGTGGATTCACCGAGCCTGATGGTGGCGGTGTAGGTCTTGGACGTGCCCACGATGTAGGTCAGCAGCCGGGTGGCCTTGTTGATGCCCACCACCAGAACGCCGGTGGCCATCGGATCCAGTGTCCCGGCGTGGCCGACCTTTCGGGTACCGGCAATCCGCCGCATCCGTCCAACCACATCGTGGCTGGTCCAACCTTGCGGCTTGTCTACTATCACCAGTCCAGAAAGCACGCCTCCCAGTATATGCGGGCCGGCCCCGCCCCGACGCCCACAGTCCCGCCGCCACCGCGGACGCCGGGCGTTAGGATGGCAGACATGCCCGAGCTTGCCGCACATGTCCGCGACGTCCCGATTAACCAGATCCGCGAGATCACCGAAGCCGCCTGGGGAACGCCCGGTGCGATCGTGCTGAGTATCGGGGAGCCGGGCTTCGCAGTCCCCCGCCATGTCCTCGAGGCCGGCATGGCGTGCTTGGACCGGGACGAGACCAACTACACACCTAACGCCGGGATCCCCGCGCTGCGGGAGGCCTTCGCCGCCCGCTTCCGTGAACACAATGCGACGCCGGTCGGCGCGGAGCGCGTGTACGTGGTCGACGGCGCCCAGCAGGGCCTGCATTTCGCCATGAGCCTGTTGCTCTCCCCCGGGGATGAGATCCTCATCCCCAATCCCGGCTACCCCACCTTCGCGATGACGAGCAGCCTGCTGCACGCCGTTCCGGTCCGCTACCCGCTGTACCCGGAGCACGATTTCCAGCCACGGATCGAGGACATCGAGGCGCTCATCACGCCCCGAACCAAGGTGCTGATCCTGAATTCCCCGTCCAACCCGCTCGGCGCTGTCCTGGGCGAGGACCTGACCCGCCGGCTCGTGGAGCTGGCGAGGCGGCACGATCTGTGGGTCATCTCCGACGAATGCTACGAGGCGTTCACCTACGATGTCCCGCACGTCAGCCCGGCCCGCTTCGACAGTGACGTCCCGGGCGAAGCACGCGTGTTCACCTCGCTCACGCTCTCCAAAACCTACGGGCTGACGGGACTGCGGATAGGTGCGCTGATCTGCCCGCCGGGGCTGGAACAGAAGATGAACAACGTGATGGAGTCGATCGTGTCGTGCGTGGCCTCGCCGTCGCAGTACGCCGCGCTGGCAGCGCTGACCGGTCCGCAGGACTACGTCAGCCATGCCCATGCCCACTACCGGGCCAACCGCGACGCGGCCTCGGCGGTGCTGCGCGCCCACGGCATCCCCTACCTCGCGGCCCAAGGCGCGTTCTATTTGTGGGCGGACGTCTCGCATGCCAGTGGCGGGGATGTCCGGTCATGGACGCGCCGCTTCCTGGCGGACTCCGGGGTGGCCTTCGCCCCCGGCACGGCGTTCGGCTCGATCGGCGAGGGCTGGATCCGGATCGCGCTCTGCGGCAGCCAGGCCGATTTGGTGGAGGGCCTCGGGCGCATCCCTGCACGCGAGCGGGCAGCGGGGACCGACAGGTCCACCGGCCCTATCGCCGGGCCGGCCGGCGCCCTAGCCTGAGCTCACGGCGCTTCCAGGCTGGCCCACTGTCCTGGCGTCGGACCTGGCCCGACAGGGCGCCGTGGATTTCCAGCCGAGGGAGTACATCGTGTGGTGGCAAGACCTGCTGTGGGGTTTCTGGAATGGGCTGACGGCATGGATCGTCCTGATCGCCCATGTATTCGGGTTCTGGAGTGAATTCCCGTTCTATAACTCCGCCCGTGCGGGGAACTGGTACGACTTCGGCTACCTCCTGGGCATGGGATCTCCCGTGCTGGGCGGCGGGCTGGGAGCCCGAGGACGCTCAAGACGCCGCTAGGCGGACAGTGCGGCGTCGAGCCAGCTGCGAAGGGCGGCCGACGGCGGCGCACCGGCCTGGTGCGCTGCCACCGCGCCGTTCTTGATGACGAGCAGCGTCGGGATGGCCTGGATATCGAATCTCCGGGACAATCCCGGGGAGCTGTCGACGTCGACCTTCACCAGCTTGAACTTTCCAGCCCGCTCCACGGCCAGCTTGTCCAGCACCGGGCTGACCATTCGGCACGGCCCACACCACGCCGCCCAGAAATCGACGAGAACCGGAACGGTGGATTGCTCCGCGACAACCGGGAAGTCGGCGTCGGACGCCGGCACGATCCAGGCAAGGTCCCGGCCGCAGTTGCCGCAGCGCGGGTGCCCGGCAGCGGCCGCGGGAATCCGGTTGGTCTTCCCGCAGTGCGGGCATTTGGTCAGGCTGGACTCCACGGCACTCCGCCACCTTTGCGCATAACTGCGGTCCTTGATGCTTCTATATTCGTCAACCGTGGCCCGGCCGTCCACCTCCACGCCGCTCCCGGACAGACTCGAGGCGGTTTTCACCCGGATCCCGGGTCACCGGCAACGGCAGCTGGATCTTTCCGAACGGATACGACAGCAGGGGCCGGATCCGTTACCGGTTCCGGCCCCTGCTGTTGAAGGCATTCCTACTTGTTGCGGTCCTCATCGATTGCGTCGTTGTCGATGAGGTCCAGGTCCTCTTCGTCAAAGTCGTCCTCGTCGAGCTCCACGTCCTGCGGAGTGTCACTCTTGTAAGGATCGGCGTCGCCGGCGTGCTTGGCACTTTCGGCAAGCGCGGCCACCTCGGCGTCGCGCTTCTTCGCCGCCCGGAGCAGCTCCTCAAGGTTCGAGGCGTTGACGGGGATCTGGTCAGCCACGAACTCGAGCGTCGGAGTCAGCCGCACGGTGATGTTCCGCCCGACTTCCTGCCGCAGCACGCCCTTGGCCTTCTCCAGCCCCTTGGCGGCATCGGCCTGGGCCACTTCGTCACCGAACACGGTGTAGTAAACAGTTGCGTGCTGCAGGTCGTTGGTCACCCGCGAGTCGGTCACGGTGACGCCTTCCAGGCGGGGATCCTTCACCCTCCGGCCCAGCGCCTCAGCAACGACAACCTTAATCCGCTGCGCCAACTTGGCAGCCCGTGCGGGATCAGCCATTTCCACTCCTAAAAATTTGGATGTACGACGGCGCTGTAACGGCTGCCGTACACCAGTTGGGTTTTCATGCCACGCGCCTAAGGCGAGTCTACGACGGACTCCCGTTGGATTCTTCCGGCGGCCCTTTGGAGCCGTGGAGGGGGCCCGGGAGTGGCATCGGGCCTGCCGGAGCTGGGTGGCCGACGTCGTAAGACGTCGGCCACCCAGCGTAGGGGCGGGGCCCCTCTACGGCGGAAAAGTGCAGGGCCGCCGGAAAATCCAACGGCCCCGCACCTGTACTGCTAAACCAACCTAGACGCGCGGCTTCTCGCGCATCTCGAAGGTCTCGATGATGTCACCTTCGGTGATGTCGTTGAACGAGCCAAGACCGATACCACACTCGAAGTCCGTGCGGACCTCGGTTGCGTCGTCCTTGAAGCGCTTGAGCGTCTCAACGGTGAGGTTGTCACCGATGATCTTGCCGTCGCGGCTGATGCGGGCCTTGGCGTTGCGCCGGATAACACCGGAGCGGACGATCGAGCCTGCAATGTTGCCGAACTTGGAGGAACGGAACACTTCGCGGACCTCGGCGGTGCCAAGCTGGACCTCTTCGTACTCCGGCTTGAGCATGCCCTTGAGGGCTGCCTCGATGTCATCGATTGCTGCGTAGATGACGGAGTAGAAGCGCATGTCCACGCCTTCGCGGTCTGCCAGTTCGGCAACACGCTCGGCGGGCTTGACGTTGAAGCCGATGATGACGGCGCTGTCGACCGTTGCCAGGTTGACGTCGTTCTGCGTGATCGCACCGACACCGCGGTGGATGACGCGGAGCTGGACACCCTCGCCGACGTCGATCTTGAGCAGCGCGTCTTCGAGGGCTTCCACGGCACCGGACACGTCACCCTTGAGGATGAGGTTGAGGGTGTCGATCTTGCCATCGGCGACGGCCTGGTCGAAGTCTTCCAGGCTGATGCGCTTGCGGCGCTTGGCCAGGGCGGCGTTGCGGTCGGCAGCTTCACGCTTCTCGGCGATCTGGCGGGCGGTACGCTCGTCAGCGGTCACGAAGAAGGTGTCACCGGCGCGCGGGACGTTGGACAGACCCAGCACCTGCACGGGGCGGGACGGGCCGGCCTCGGTCAGGGCGCTGCCGTCGTCGTCGAACATCGCACGGACGCGGCCGTGGGCCGTGCCTGCCACGATGGTGTCGCCGACGTGCAGGGTACCGGACTGAACCAGGACGGTGGCCACGGAACCGCGGCCCTTGTCCAGGTTGGCTTCAATCGCGATACCGCGGGCGTCCTTGTTCGGGTTGGCGCGCATGTCCAGGGCAGCGTCTGCGGTGAGCAGAACGGCGCCGAGGAGCTCGTCGATGTTCAGGTTCTGGCGGGCGGAGACCTCCACGAACATGGTGTCGCCACCGTATTCTTCCGGAACCAGGCCGTACTCGGTCAGCTGGCCGCGGACCTTGTCCGGGTTGGCGCCTTCCTTGTCGATCTTGTTCACGGCCACGACGATCGGCACGTTGGCCGCCTGGGCGTGGTTGAGGGCTTCAACGGTCTGCGGCATGACGCCGTCGTCCGCTGCGACCACCAGGATGGCGATGTCGGTGACCTTCGCACCACGGGCACGCATGGCGGTGAACGCCTCGTGGCCCGGAGTATCGATGAAGGTGATTTTGCGATCGATGCCTTCGTGGGCGTGGGTGACCTGGTAGGCACCGATGTGCTGCGTGATACCGCCGTGCTCGCCCGCCATAACGTCGGACTTGCGGATGGCATCGAGCAGTCGGGTCTTACCGTGGTCAACGTGACCCATGACGGTGACAACCGGAGGACGTGCCTCGAGGTCTTCATCGCCTTCGGCTTCCAGTTCGGCGTCGAAGTCGATGTCGAAGGTGGAGAGCAGCTCGCGCTCCTCGTCCTCCGGGGACACAACCTGGAGCTTGTAGCCAAGCTCCTCGCCGAGCAGGGCGAAGGTCTCTTCATCCAGCGACTGCGTGGCCGTGGCCATTTCGCCGAGGTGGAAGAGGACCGTCACCAGTGCTGCCGGGTTTGCCTCGATCTTGTCGGCAAAGTCCGTGATGGACGAGCCACGGCGAAGCCGGACTACGGTGTTGCCGTCGCCGCGGGGTACGCTCACGCCACCCAGCGACGGAGCGCTCATCTGCTCCAGTTCCTGACGCTTGGCACGCTTCGACTTGCGCTGCTTGCCACGGCCTGCGCCGCCCTTACCGAAGGCGCCCTGGGTGCCGCCGCGACCGCGACCGCCCTTACCAAAGCCACCACCGGCCGGAGCGCCGCCACCGGCACCGGGAGCACCGGTACCCGGAGCGCCACCCGGACGGCCCGGACCACGGCCTCCGCCGCCGGGACGGCCGGCACCAGCGGGTGCGGGACGTTCGGTGCGGTTAGGCATCATGCCGGGAGTCGGGCGGTTGCCGCCGGCTCCTGCCGGACGACCGGCGCCGGGAGCGCCGGCCGGACGCGGGGCGCCGGGGCGGGGGCCGCCAGCGCCTGCTGCCGGACGGGGACCACCCGGACGGGGGCCGCCAGCGCCTGCTGCGGGGCGCGGACCACCGGGGCGTTCACCCTCGGTGCGGCTTCCGCCCGGACGGGGCATTCCCTGGGAAGGAGCGAACGGGTTGTTGCCCGGACGCGAGGGACGTTCGTTGTCGCCGCCGCGGCCGCGGGGCATGCCCTGGGACGTGGCGAACGGGTTGTTGCCGGGACGGGGACCGCCCGGACGCGGTGCAGAACCACCCTGGCGTGCCGGAGCAGCCGGGGTTTCGGCCTTAGGGGCCGGACGCGCGCCGGGCTTGACGCCCGTCGACGGAGCGGCCGGGGCCTGGGCAGCGGGGGCTGCCGGAGCCTGGGCGGCGGGGGCTGCCGGAGCGGCGGGCGCGGCGGCAGGTGCCGCAGCGGCCGGAGCCGGAGCTTCAGCCTTGGGTGCTGCAGCCGCCGGCGCTGCGGGCGCAGCGGGGCCGGGTGCAGGCGCCGGACGGGTCGCTGCCGGGCTGGCAGATGCCTGGGGGGCGGACGCCGGAGCTTCGGACTTCGAAGCTGCGGGGGCGTCGGGGTAAGCGTTGCGCAGTTTCCGCACAACGGGAGCCTCGATTGTTGACGAGGCGGAGCGAACGAATTCGCCCAGTTCCTGCAGTTTGGTTACTGCATCTTTGGAAGTAATACCGAGCTCTTTAGCAAGCTCATGTACGCGGACCTTGGCCACATTTCTCCTGTCTCGGTCCGCACCGAGCCAGGCACGAACCGTCTACTTCTTACTGCGGGCCTCCGCCGCGAATGCAGCTGAAAGGCCCATTGCAGAGCGCAACAAAGTTGTCATCGTTGCGCACTCATCGCTGGGAACTCATCGGGTTTCCATCAGTTTTCTGACCCGCTTTCAGGTTGGACGGTTGTTGCTGCGGCCACCGGGGTGCCCACGGCTTCCGTGCCGGCAGTGATCCGGCGTTCAACATCGGCCGTACCGGCTGCGCCGTTGAGGGCGCGGCCGAACGCTCGACGTTTGACCGCCAGTGCCAGGCACTTTTCGCTGGGGTGCAGCCATGCTCCCCGGCCAGCCATCCGGCGTCGTTCATCCACCACGACGGCGGACGAACCACCGGCGCCGGCGACGAGCCGGAGTAACTCCGACCGCGATCCTTTTTGTCGGCATCCGATACAGGTGCGCTGCGGCTGATTCCCGAGGTGTTGCACATGTGCCACGTTCGAGTATCTTCCTGCCAGTACAGCTGCTTGGTGAATCACCGCGTCCCGGGAATCCGGGAAAAACCCAGACGCGCCAAAGACACACGGATACCGGCCGTTAGGCGCGGTCATGTCTATTCTAGCCCCTCCGGCGCCCGGGTCCCGAACCCAGGCATGCCGGTCAGCTTGGAAATCACGGCTAACCCGTGAGAGCGCACACAGGCCGCGGGCCGCGATGGCGGCCCGCGGCCCGTGTTCGTGCGCTTGCGCGCTTGCGCTATTTGCCGGTGTTGACGGCGGCGTCGGAGACGATGTCGATTCGCCATCCCGTGAGTTTGGCGGCGAGACGGGCGTTCTGGCCCTCTTTGCCGATGGCGAGGGAGAGCTGGTAGTCGGGAACGACCACCCGGGCCGAACGCGTCGCCTCGTCGGTGATTGTGACCGAATTCACGCGCGACGGCGAGAGGGCGCTGGCGATGAAGGTCGCAGGATCGTCGTTGTAGTCAACGATGTCGATCTTCTCGTCGTTCAGTTCAGTCATGACCGCCCGGACACGCGAACCCATTTCACCGATGCAGGCGCCCTTGGCGTTCACGCCGGGGGTGTTTGCCTTCACGGCGATCTTGGTGCGGTGGCCGGCTTCGCGGGCAAGCGCCACGATCTCGACCGAACGGTCCGCGATCTCGGGAACTTCGAGTTCGAAGAGCTTCCGGACGAGCCCGGGGTGGGAGCGCGACAGCGTGATGGACGGGCCCTTGGTGCCGCGGTGGACGTCGATCACGAAAGCGCGCAGCCGGTTGCCGTGGATGTACTTCTCGCCGGGAACCTGCTCGGGCGGCGGCAGCAGTGCCTCCACCGTGCCCAGGTTCACCTGGATCATGTGCGGGTTGTTGCCCTGCTGGATGGTGCCGGCGACAAGCTCACCTTCACGGCCCTTGAACTGGCCCAGCACGTTGTCGTCCTCAGCGTCCCGGAGGCGCTGCAGAATGATCTGCCGTGCGGTGCTCGCCGCGATGCGTCCGAAGCCCGCGGGGGTGTCCTCGAACTCGCCGATCGGGGCGCCGTCGTCGTCGATCTCGGTGGCCCAGATGGTCACGTGGCCGCTCTTGCGGTCGAGCTCGGCCCGGGCCTTTTCGAAGGCGCCGGGGGTCTTGTGATAGGCCACGAGCAGTGCCTGCTCGATTGTGGGAATCAGGAGATCCAGCGGGATTTCACGCTCACGCTCCAGGAGTCTCAGTGCGCTCATGTCAATATCCATCAGGCCTCCTCAGAAGGTCCATTGTTTGCTTTTTCCAAGCCGGCCTCTTCGAGGTGGCTGAACTCTATCTCGACTTTTCCGCTGCGGATCCTGTCGAAAGGAAGCTTGACGGGTTCACCCTGTTTGGGCTTCATGCCCTTCTTGACGGCAATTTCCGGAACGAGGGTGACTCCCCCATCGTCGACGGACTGGACCCTGCCGGTGACGTTGTCGCCTTGGATCACGTTCACGTTGACCATCCGCCCGCGGGCGCGGTGCCAGTGCCGCTCCTCGGTCAGTGGACGGCCGACGCCGGGTGAAGAGACTTCGAGCTCATAGGGGCGCGCGTCCATGCTGGGGTCGTTGTCCAGGGTGTCCGAGAGGGTCTTGGAGATCTCGGCGATGACGTCGAGCCCGACGCCCCCGGTCTCCTCCTGCGGCAGGTCCACCACTACGTGGACCACCCGGTTGGCGCCGGCGACATGGATGGATACGTCCTCCAGGTACAGCCGGTTCGCCAGCACTGCGGGTTCCAGGAGTGCGTGAAGGCGCTCGGCCTCGACATTTTGAACGGTTGCGGCTTCAGCCTTCCCCGTCCCGGTCCGGTCTGTTGAAGTCGTGGCTTCTGCGTTGGTCATGATGCCGGCCGCCTCCCGCTAGATGATGTTGTGTGTACTAGCCTAGCGATTTTCCAGGCGGCGTGGTGCACGCAGTTCCGGGCCGGCATGACAACATGGTCTGTTGTGAAAGACGACACCAGGGAAAAGCGATGGCAGGATCACTTTCCCCGGTCGCTCCCCCGCTATGTGCTTTTGGTGTGCCTCGCCCTGGTGGTGGTGAGCCTGGGCGTGGTCCTGACGCCGGCCAGGCCGCCGGAGCCTGCGGCGCCGCCCTTTTCTGAGCAGGCGCGCGCCGCCGCACTGGCCGAAACCCGGCAACTGCTGGACGCCGGCAGCCAGCTTGGCACCGCGGCCCGGGCCGGTTCAAAAGACAGCCCGGCCGAGGGCGCGGATGGCCGTCCGGCCGCTGCCGGGAATGCCGCCATCGGGCGGACTGTGACCTTGCTGACACTCCAGGCGCAAGCGCTGCTGGCGCCGGGAGAAAGTCCTGCGGACCCGGCCGGCGCGGCTGCCGCCTCCGGCCGGGCAACGCCCCCGGCAGCGTCCTCCGCCGCTTCGACTCCGTCCGCTTCCGGAGAACCCGGCGCCGGGGCGTCCGCCGCACCTCTTCCGGCGACCGCAGCCGGGCTGGTGGCGGCCTTGGCAGACAGCGGCCGCCAGCGCCTCGCGGACGCTGCCAAGGTCGACGGCGGCATGGCACGGCTGTTGGCCGCCGTCGGCACCGCTCAGCTGCTGCAGGCGTCCGCCCTCGCCGCCGGCACCGGAACGGCGACGCCGGCAGCCGACGTAACCTCGCCGCAGGTGTCCGGCACCTGCCCGTCGCCGTCCGCGACGGCGCCCTCCACAGAGGGTCCGGCCGCAGCAGAACCGTCCACAGCAGCGCAGCCCGAAGGAGAGCCATCCGCGGCCGCGTCCAGCCTCGGCGGCGCCCTGGCGTCGGCTGCGCGGACCGAGGCGCAGACCATCTACGGCTACCAGGTGGCGCTGACCCGGCTCGGTGGCGACGCGGCGAAATCCGCGGCCGAGGAACTGGCCCATCATGACGCGCTCCTTGGCGCCGTGGAATCCCTGAGCCGGCTGCACTGTTCCGCGGTGCCACCACGTGAGGCGGGCTACGCGCTGGAGCCGTCCTTCCTGGCCTCCCCCGCCGCCGGCCTCGGCGACCTGGAAGCCGCCGCCCTGCCGGTCTATGGCGACCTCGTGGCGCTGAGTGAGGGCGGGACCCGGCAGTGGGCCATCGCTGCCCTGTTCGGGTCTGCGAAGCGGGCGGTGCAGTGGGGTGCGGATTCCGGCGCCCTGCCGGGCCTGGACAGGGCCTCGATGCCGACGCGGCCGGCGGGCGAAACGCCGTCGCAGCCCGCGGGCTGAACGCCGGAGCAAGCCTCGGCTTATTTTGGTAAGCCTTGGAATACTGGCATGCCCCGGCGCCGGGTGATTTGCTGTAGGCATGGAAACGACCGGCGCCGCAACCCAGCACGAGAACGAGCCGCACCACAATGACATCGCACACCGCCTCAATTGGCTCCGCGCGGGCGTCCTGGGGGCCAATGACGGCATCGTCTCCGTCGCAGCGATCGTCGTCGGCGTCGCCGGCGCCACCACCGACACCGGAGCAATCCTGCTCGCGGGCGCCGCGGGCGTGGTGGGCGGCGCTATCTCGATGGCGCTCGGGGAATATGTCTCCGTCAGCAGCCAGAAGGACAGCCAGCACGCCTTGATCGAAAAGGAGCGCCGGGAACTGGAGGAACAGCCGGAGGAAGAGCTCGAGGAGCTCGCGGCGATCTACCAGGGCAAGGGCCTCAGCCCCGCGACCGCACGGACGGTGGCCAAGGAACTGACGGCGCACGACGCGCTCGGCGCGCACCTCTCGGCCGAACTCCATATTGACGAGACCGACATCGTGAGCCCCTGGCACGCGGCGTTCGCTTCTGCCATCGCGTTCCTCGCCGGTGCAATCCTGCCCATGCTGGCCATCCTGCTGCCGCCGGAAAGCATCAGGATTCCGCTGACCTTCGTGGCCGTGCTCGTGGCGTTGGCCGCCACCGGCGCCGTGGGCGCGTGGATTGGCGGCGGCTCAAAGCTCAAAGCAGCGATCCGCGTGGTGATTGGCGGCGCCGTTGCGCTGGTGGCAACGTTCGCGATCGGCAACGCGCTCGGCGCGAGCGGCATCGTCTAAAGGCCCCCCCCGGTCCCAGAGGAACCATCCGAGGCCCGCCAACGCAGCGGCGACCCCTCCGGCCCTACGATAGGTCCCGTGAACGCGATCCCAGACGTCCCCATCCCGCCTGATCTTTCCCGCCGGTACGCCCGTACCCCTGCGGGACGCACCTGGCTGGCGGCACTTCCTGACCTGATCGGGCGATTCCTCGACCAGTGGGACCTGGAGCCGGATCTGGAACCGGGTGCCCTTCCCTGGAACGGGCACGGCGGCGTCGTCATTCCCGTGCGGCGCCGGGACGGGCAGGGGTCCCCGGGCAAGGGCGAGGCAGCCGTGCTGAAGCTGGCTTTTCCGCATGAGGAGGCCACCCGCGAACACCACGCCCTCGCCCTGTGGGGAGGTCACGGCGCCGTCAGGCTGCTGGCCGCCGACGCCGGTTCCTGCGCCCTGCTCCTGGAGCGCCTGGACGCCTGCCGCTCCCTCCTGGATGTCCCGCTGGACACGGCGGTGACCGCGTGGGGCGGCGTGGTCCGCCAGCTCAGCGTGGCCCCGGACGGCCGGCCGGAGTGGCTGGAAATCGACCACGTGGCGGCACGGGCCGAGCGGTGGAGCGATGAATTCCCGGAGGCGTGGGAACACCTCGGGCGGCCGTTCCCACGCTGGCTGCTCGAGGCGGCGCTGGAGGTCTGCCAGACCCGCGGCGCCGTCGGCCGGCGGTCCGGCAAAGACGTCCTGGTCCACGCGGACCTTCACTACCTGAACATCCTGGCGCGGCCCGGCGTCCCGGAGCCGGCAACCCGGAAGGAAACACCGCCGCCGGAGTACGCTGCGATTGATCCCCAGCCCATGATCGGGGAGGCGGAGTTCGCGGTGGCCCCGGTGCTGTGGAACAGGCTCCGGGAACTGCCGCAGCAGGATCCCGGACGGGCCCTGCTCGCGCGGTGCGGGGATTTCAGTGCCGCAGCCGGGCTCGACGCCGAGGCCGCCCGGCAGTGGAGCCTGGCGCGCGAGGTGGAGAACGCCCTCTGGTATGCCTCGCAGCGCCACTATGACGGCGATCTGGCCCGATCGCTGTGGGTGGCGAGCACGCTGGCGGGCCGGACGCTTCCCGGCCTGCCCGCCCCGCAGGAGCTGCCCGATCCGGGCCAGGACATGGCCCACTGGGCGGCGGACCAGCACTAGCCGCAGCCGGCTCCTTCAGCACTTGGCGATCCGGGGACTTTTGGCTCTTCCCCGACCGGGGGTGCCGGGGAGAAGGCTGGACACATGCACGAACCCCGTGGCGGGCGCTCAGCCGCCGAACCTGCCGGGCAGGAGGGTCGGGACAATGACGATCCTTTCCTCCGGTATGCCGCCCGCTTCGAGCGGCCCATCGTGGAGATCAAGAGTATGCTCCGCGGCTCCGTTACCTCCCCGGCCGAGATCGCCCGTGCGCTCGGCTTGCCCGCCGCAGCGGCCGAGGGACCGGCATCGTTTTTCGCCGACTTCTCCGCGCCGCACGGAACCCGGCACATCCGGGCATGCGGTGCAGCCGCCTGCTTCGCGGCGTCCGGCGGCAGGCACATGGCGGAAGTGGAAGCCGCGCTGGGAGTGGAGGCGGGGAGCCGAAGCGCGGACGGCGCCGTATCGCTCCAGGAAGTGCGCTGCCTGGGCTACTGCTTCGGCGGACCGGCAGCCCTCGACGGCGAGGACGCGTGTGCGGGGCCCGACCTGGCGGCCCAATTGCAGGGGTCGTCACCGCGGAAGGCGCCGCCCATCCCGGTGTCCTGTGACAGTGCGTACGCTGTGGTGACCGCCGGGCTGCTGGGAGCCTCGACGCCATGGTCGGCCTGGCCCGGCGTCGTCGCCGCAGGAACACCTGAAGATGTCCTCAGCCAGGTCGAATCCGCCCGTCTGAAGGGACGGGGCGGAGCCGGCTTCCGCGTCGCCGCCAAATGGCGGGCCGCACTGGAACACCCTTCACCGCGGGTGGTTGTGGCCAACGGTGATGAGGGCGACCCCGGTTCCTTTGCGGACCGCTTGCTCATGGAACAGGACCCGCACCGGGTGCTCGAAGGCCTCGCCCTGGCCTGCTTCGCTGTCCGCGCGGAAACCGGCGTCGTGTTTGTCCGCTCAGAGTATCCCCACGCCGTCGCCCGCCTGAAGGAAGCGCTGCTCGAGGCACGCGCTGCCGGGCACCTCGGCCCGGACGCGGGAGGCAGCGGATTCAGCCTGGAGATCCACGTAGCTGTTGGCGCGGGGTCGTATGTCTCCGGCGAGGAAACGGCCCTGTTGAACGGGCTCGAAGGCCTGCGCGGCGTCGTGCGGCCCCGCCCGCCGTTTCCCACCGCACGGGGGCTCCACGGACGGCCCACCGTAGTCAACAACGTGGAAACACTCAGTGCGGTGCCGTGGATAGTGCAGCACGGCGGAGCCGCATACGCCGCGATGGGGACCGCGGACGAGGCCGGCACGGTGGTCGCCTGCCTGTCCGAACGGTTTCTCCGGCCCGGCGCCTACGAGGTGGAGATCGGCACGCCGGTCCGGCGGATCGTGGAAGATCTCGGCGGCGGGCTTCGGGACGGGGCAGCGATGCGTGCACTGCAAATCGGCGGCCCCCTGGGCGGCTTCCTCGGCCCCGCCGACCTGGACGTGCCCCTGAGCGATGCCGCCCTCACCAGCCGGGGAGCGGCCCTCGGCCACGCAGGGATCGTCGCCTTCGATGACAGGCTTTCGGGCGAGCAGGTGCTGCGGAACCTGTGGGACTTTGCGGCGGCGGAGAGCTGCGGGCAGTGCTCGCCCTGCCGGGTGGGGACATGGCGCGGCCGGGCCCTGTCGGAGCGGCCTGACGGGCCGGATATCCGCCGGGAACGCGGCGAGGTGCTGCGCACGATGGCGGCGGGCAGCCTGTGCGCTTTCGGCCGCCGGGTGCCGTCCGCGGTGTTAAGCCTCGCCCGCGTCTACGGCCTGGACGGATGGCCGTCGTGAAACTCGTTGTCGACGGCCGACTGGTCGAGGTCGCGGCCGGAGCCACGCTGCTCGATGCTGTGCGGGCGGCCGGCCTGGCCCTCCCGACGTTGTGCCACGATGACCGGCTCACCACCGTGGCCTCGTGCCGTACGTGCCTGGTCGACATCACCGGCCGGGGCCCGGCCGCCGCCTGCAGCACCCCGGCGGAGGACGGATTGCGCGTCGCCGTCGAGGCGTCCCGGGCGTTGCGGCGGGATGCCCTGCGGGCCATCGTCGCGGGGCTGCCGACCCGGGCGCTGGACGTCCCGGCCGACCGCAGCGAACTGGCCCGGCAATGCGCCGACTACGGGGTGACTGCCCCGTCTGGTGCCGTCACGCCGCCGGAGCGCGGACTTGACCACTCCCACCCGTACGTCAAGCTTGACCGCGATCTCTGTATTGCCTGCGGGCGGTGTGTCCGCGCCTGCGCGGAGATCCAGGGCACGTTCGCCCTGACCCTCACGGGCCGCGGAGCCGGCACGGTGGTGGCGCCGGGCACCGGTGGTCCCTGGGCGGAGTCCGACTGTGTCTCGTGCGGGGCGTGCGTGGATACGTGTCCCACCGGCGCCCTGTCCGAGCCCGGGCTGCTCAACCTGCTGCCGATCGAACGGCAGACCCGGACCACCTGCGGGTATTGTGGCGTCGGCTGCACCCTGGAGGTCTCCACCCGTGACAACGTGATCATGACCGTCCGGCCCGCCGGTGAGGGCTCAGTGAATCGCGGCCACGCGTGTGTCAAGGGACGGTTCGCCCACGGGTTCCTGGGTTCAACAGACCGTCTGACAACCCCGCTGATCCGCAGGAACGGAACCCTGGCGCCCGCGTCGTGGGAGGCCGCAACGGGTTACGTGGCCGCCAGGCTTGCCGGGATCCGGGACGCGGACCCGGGCGGATTCGCCGTCATCTCCTCGGCCCGGGCCACCAACGAGGAGAACTATCTGGCCCAGAAATTCGCCCGGGCAGTCATGGGGACAAACAACGTGGACAACTGCGCCCGGCTCTGTCACGCCCCCTCGGCGGCCGGCCTGGCCGCCACGTTTGGTCTGGGCGGCGGCACGAATGCATTCGATGACCTCGACCGGTGCGACGTGATCCTCCTGGTTGGCGCGAATCCGACGGCGGCGCACCCCGTTGTCGGTTCACGGATCTTCCAGCGGGTCATGGACGGCGCCCGCCTGGTGGTGGTGGATCCCCGGCGCACGTTCCTCGCCCGGCACGCCGACGTCCACCTGCGGCCCCGGCCGGGAACCAACGTGGCCGTGTTCAACGGCCTGGCCCACGTCCTGGTCCGCGAGGGGCTCCTGGACTCCGCCTTCCTTGATACCCACACCAACGGCTATGACGAGCTGCTCGGGTTGCTCGAGGACTACCCGCCGGAACGCGTAGCCGAAATCTCCGGTGTCCCGGCGCACGACCTCGTGCGCGCCGCCGTGATGTACGGTCAGGCGCTGGTCCCGGCAATCTTCTACGGACTCGGCGTGACCGAACACCGGCACGGCACGGACGGTGTCCGGACCCTGTCCAACCTGGCACTCCTGCGCGGTGCCGTCGGGCCGGGTGCCGGCGGTGGGGTGAACCCGCTGCGCGGGCAAAACAACGTCCAGGGTGCGTCTGACATGGGGGCTCTGCCTGACCTGCTGCCCGGCTACCAGAAGGTCTTGGACCCGGCAGCGCGGACCCGCTGCGCCGAGGCCTGGCGGGCCGATGTGCCGTCGCGGCCAGGGCTTCGGATCCCGCAGATGTTCGCGGCCGCCCGGGACGGGGCGTTGCAGGCGCTGTGGGTGATCGGGGAGGACGTGCTCGCCACCGATCCTGACAGCGCTTCGGTGCGGGCGGCCCTGGCTGCCTGCCCGCTGGTGATCTGCAACGATCTGTTCCTCTCCCCCACGGCCGCCGCAGCGGACGTCGTCTTTCCCGTGGCCGCCTGGCTCGAGAAGGACGGCACGTTCGTCAACTTCGACCGGCGCTTCCAGCGGGTCAGGGCCGCCGTGGCGCCCCCGGCCGGCGTCCGCACAGACTTCGCGGTGCTGCACGCCGTCGCGGCCGGCATGGGGGCGGACCTTGGATGCCCCACACCGGAGGAGGCCATGGCGGAGTGCGCCAGCCTGGCGCCGCTGTTCGGCGGAATATCCCACGCACGCCTGGACCGCGACGGCCCGCTGCATTGGCCGTGCGGGTCCGCCGTTTCCCCCGGAACACCTCGGCTCTATCAGGACCGGTTCGCCACCCCGGACGGTCTGGCACACCTGGCCGCGCGGCCGTACCTGCCGCCGGGCGAGCAGTGCGACGCGGCCTATCCGTACCTGCTCGTCACCGGGCGCAGGGCGGAGCATTACAACTCCGGCAGCATGACCCGCCGGACCGACAACCTGGTCCTGCTCCCCGACGAAACGATCGACGTCGAGCCCGGGGACGCGGCGGCGCTGGGACTGAATGACGGCGATACTGTCCGGCTGGACAGCCGGCATGGAATGGCAGTCCTGCGGCTCAGGATCACGGACGATGTGGAACCCGGTCAGGTGTTCGCGGGCTTCCATTTCCCCGGCGCAACAGTCAACAGCCTCACCTCTGCCGTGGAGGACGAGGTAACGGGGTGCCCTGAATACAAGGTGACCGCGGTCCGCATCTCCGCGCACGCGTAACTCGCTAACCCCCGCAGTCAGCCCCGCACCGCCGCCAGCGCGTCGCGGACGGCGTCGACGGCGACTCTGACGTCGGCGTCGTCCGTGCTCCAGTTGCTCACCGAAATCCGCAGGATATCGCGGTCCTGCCAGCGTGACCCGGACATCCAGACCCGGCCATCAGCCATGACCCTCTCCGTCACGGCCCGGGTCACGGCGTCGTCGCCAAACGCCAGGGACACCTGGGTGTAGTCGACGTCGTTGAGCACCTCCACGCCGTCCAGCGCCCCGAGCTGCTCGGCCAACTGCGCGGCCCGCTGCACGAGCGTGCGGACCTGGCTGGCGACGCCGTCGCGGCCCAGGGATTTCAGCGCCGCCCACACCGGGACGCCCCGCGCGCGGCGGGAGAGCTCAGGCACGGACTCGAACGGGTCCCCGGCACCGTCCGCGGCCTGGATCAGGTAGCTGGTGTGCAGCCCCATCGCCGACCGCAGGGCCTGGGCGTCGCGCACGATCACGATCCCGCAGTCGTACGGGACGTTGAGGGTCTTGTGCGCATCCGTCCCCCACGAATCGGCCAGCCCGAGTCCCGCGGTCAGGGCGGACAACTCGGGCACGGCGGCCGCCCAGAGTCCGAAAGCCCCGTCCACGTGCACCCAGGCGCCGTGCGCCTTCGCGACGGCGATGGCCTCGGCGAAGGGGTCGAAGGCGCCCGAATGCAGGTTGCCGGCCTGCAGGCACACCAGGGCCGGGACCGGGCGGCCGTCCTCCCCCGCACGGAGCGCAAGGTCCAGGGCGCAATCCAGCTCGGCCGGGATGATGCGCCCCTGGCGGTCGGACGGCACCACGGTGGGACGTCCCAGCCCCAGGTATCGCAGGCCGAGGTCGATGGTGTCGTGCCGTTCCTGCCCCGCAAAGCAGCGGATCCGGGGCGCACCGGCGAGGCCGTCGCCGTCGAGGTCCCAGCCGGCGTCGGCCATGAGCCGCCAGCGGGCGGCGGCGAGGCCGGTGAAGTTGGCCATGGTGGCGCCGGTGGCGAAGCCGACGTCGGACTCCCCGGGCAGACCCAGCAGCTCAAGGATCCATTTGCCGGCGGCTTCCTCGATCGCGGCGGTGGCGGGCGTGGCGAAGCGCAGCCCCGCGTTTTGGTCCCAGGCGCTGAGCAGCCAGTCGGCCGCCAGCGCCGCCGGCAGCGTGCCGCCGATGACCCAGCCGAAGAACCGCCCGGACGGCATGGCCATCAGCCCGGGTTCGGCCTTGGCCGCAAGATAGTCCACCACTTCCGCCGCCGGCATGCCCTCTTTGGGCAGCGGTCCGCCGAAGTCGGCCGCCAGCTCGGCCGCCGTGACCTGCGGCCCGATTCGGCGTGTTCCCTGGCTCTCAAGCCACCGGCGTGCGTGTCCGGCCGCGGCCTCGAGGGCATCCCGGTAGCGTTCCTCACCTGCTGACATAGCTGCATGCTACGCCCGGGGCCAGCGGACCGGGAGTCCCGTGCGGGTTGCCGCGGAACCAGGCGGCTTAGGACAGGTTGTCCTGCCAGACGTCGGAACCGAGCTTGATGATCAGCGCGCCCACCACCACCAGGAACACGATCCGGATGAACTTGCTCCCCTGCCGGACCGCAGTCCGGGCACCGAGGTAGCCGCCGGCCATGTTCGCCAGGCCCAGCAGCAGCCCGAGCCCCCACAGCACGGCGCCGTGCGGAACAAAGAACAGCAGGGCGCCGGCGTTGGTGGCCACGTTCACGATCTTGGCCTTGGCGCTGGCCTCCAGGAAGGCGTAGCCCATGGCCGAGACGAGGGCGATGATCAGGAACGAACCGGTGCCGGGACCGATCAGGCCGTCGTAGAAGCCGATCACGCCGCCGATCAGGCAGGCCACCACGTAGTGCCGGTGCCCCTCGTGGCGCAGCTTGGTCAGCTCACCGATGCCGGGCTGGAAGGCGGTGAAGAGCGCGACGGCGATCAGCGCCAGCACGATGATCGGCTTGAACACGCTGGCCGGCAGGTTGGCGGCCAGCGCCGCACCGCCGTAGCTGCCCGCCAGCGCGATCGCTGCCATGGGCAGGGCGGTGCGCAGATCGGGCCGGACGCGGCGGTAGTACGTGGCCGCGCTGGTGCTGGTGCCGAAGATGGAGCCCATCTTGTTGGTCGCCAGCGCCTGGACCGGGCTGATGCCGGGCACCAGGAGCATCGCCGGGAGCTGGATGAGCCCGCCGCCGCCGACGACGGCGTCGACCCATCCGGCCGCCAGGCCGGCCACGACGATCAGGATGACAGTTCCGAGCTGGATCGATTCGAGTCCGGAGACCATTGCCTAGTGCGGCCCGGGGCGGCGCGGCATCAGCTGTTGCGCACGGCGTTGACCACGTAGTCAACAGCCTTGTCAACGGCTACATTCTCGGCACTGCCGCTGCGGCGGTCCTTGATCTCCACGACGCCGTCCACGAGTCCGCGCCCGACGGCGAGGATGGTGGGGACGCCGACGAGTTCGGCGTCGCCGAACTTCACGCCGGGGGAAACCTTGGGGCGGTCGTCATAGATGACGTCCAGGCCGGCAGCCTCGAGCTCCAGGGACAGTTTTTCGGCGGCGGCGAAGATCTCCTCGCCGCGGCCCACGGCCACAACGTGGACATCGGCGGGGGCGACGGCGCGCGGCCAGACCAGGCCCCGGTCGTCGTGGTTGGACTCTGCCAGGGCCGCCACGGCGCGGGTGACGCCGACGCCGTAGGAGCCCATGGTCACCACCACCTGCTTGCCGTTCTGGTCCAGGACTTTCAGGTCCAGGGCGGCGGCGTACTTCCGGCCCAGCTGGAAGATGTGGCCCATTTCGATGCCGCGGGCGGTTTCGAGGGGACCGGAACCGTCGGGCGCCTCGTCGCCGGCGCGCACCTCGGTGCACTCGATGACTCCGTCCCAGCCGAAGTCGCGTCCGGCGACGAGGCCGAAGACGTGCTTGCCGGCCTCGTTGGCGCCGGTAACCCAGGCAGAGCCGCTGACGACGCGGGGATCCACGAGGTAGAGCAGCTTTGCGGCGCCCTCGCTGCCCAGCAGCGGCGCGTCCAGGGACATGCCGGGGCCGAGGTAGCCCTTGACGATCAGGGGCTGCTTCTTGAGGTCGTCCTCATTGGCGGCTTCGAGCGTGATCTCGCCGGCAATCGGCAGGAAGGACCCGATGTTCGCCTCGACGCGCTTGAGGTCCACACCGCGGTCGCCGGGGAGGCCGATGACGACGATCTGGCGTTCGCCGGTGGGCAGCGTCACGGCGAGGACGACGTTCTTGAGCGTGTCGGCGGCGGTCCAGGGACCGCCGTCGGCCTCTGTGCGCGGAACCAGCACGTTGGCGGCGACGACGAGGGTCTCGATGGTGGGGGTGTCCGGGGTGTCCCGGACTTCGGCGGCCGGGGCGTTGCTGAAGTCGATGTCCGCGGGGACCACTGTGGTGACGGCCTCGACGTTGGCCGCGTAGCCGCCGGCCGAGCGCACGAAGGTGTCCTCACCGATCTCGGTGGGGTGCAGGAATTCCTCGCTCTTGGACCCGCCCATGGCCCCGGCGGTGGCGGCAACCGGAATCACTTCGAGGCCGAGACGCTCGAAGATCTTCAGGTACGCGCCGCGGTGGGCGGCGTAGCTGTCGTCCAGGCCGGCGTCGTCGACGTCGAAGGAGTAGGAGTCCTTCATGATGAATTCGCGGCCGCGCAGCAGGCCTGCGCGGGGACGCGCCTCGTCGCGGTACTTGTTCTGGATCTGGTAAATGCTCAGCGGCAGGTCCTTGTACGAGGAGTACAGGTCCTTGACCAGCAGGGTGAACATTTCCTCATGCGTGGGGGCCAGAAGGTAGTCGTTGCCCTTGCGGTCCTTGAGCCGGAAGATGCCCTCGCCGTATTCGGTCCAGCGGTTCGTGGCCTCGTAGGGTTCCTTGGGCAGCAGCGCCGGGAAGTGGACTTCCTGGGCTCCGATGGCGGTCATTTCCTCGCGGATGACCTGCTCCACTTTGCGCAGCACACTGAGCCCCAGCGGCAGCCAGGTGTAGATGCCGGGCGCGGCCCGCCGGATGTAGCCGGCGCGGACCAGGAGCCGGTGGCTGGCCACCTCGGCGTCGGCGGGATCTTCGCGCAGGGTGCGCAGGAACAGCTTGGAGAGTCGAAGGACCACAGGTGGGGTATCCGTTTCTGGGGAAGTGCGGGCAAAGCCTAAGAAAAGCATCTAGGTACTAATCTACCGTCCAGAGCGCACCGCTTTGCCGCGCCGGCCCCGCTGCGGCCCCGCTTCTCCTCCGCTTCTCCCCCGCTTCTGCCCCGCTTCTGCCCCGCTTCTGCGGAGCGCGGCGCATGGAAGAGCCACGCCATAACTGATGGAAGCCCCTGGCCGTTTTCCGGCTGGTCATCCCGTCATGGCGTGGCTCCGTGGCCCCAGCACCCCCAGATCTCAGGCTGCGAGCTACTTGGTGTCGTCTCCAGGCGTTGTCTTCCCCGGAAAATGCGTTGGGGAGTGTGCGCGCCTATGCGACACGGCTAGGTAGAACCTATGTGACATGCGGCCGGGAAGCAATAGTCTGCAACCGGATATTTTCGGCATGTCGTTGCGGATCCATGCGCGGCGGCAATCGGGCTACTTCCCGACGAGCGCGGCGGCCTGATCCAGTAATTTTCCGGCCCGGGAGATGGCGTCGGCCTCGCTGCCGCCACCTGCCGCGCTGACGGTGATGAGAACGCCGTCCTGGATCACCTGTCCGGTGATCGCAGATTGCTTCCGGCCACCCGGCAGTGCGGTGTCTGTCCGGTACGCGACGGTGCCCGGGGTTGAGCCGACTCCGGCCAGCTTGGTCAGTTTGAGGTCCACTTTGGTGCCATTGGTCGTGAATGAAAGGGCTGAGCACTTATTGAAGTCCTCGACCTGGGCGAGTCCCTTCTTGAGGAGCTTGGCGTCAGCCCGGAACGCCAGGGAGACACCCGTGGAAGCGCCCGTCCCGGCATCTTGGGCCACCCCCGCCGCGACCGCCGTGCCCTCGGTCGAGGCTGCCTGGCCACCAAGGGCCAGAGCCGCGCACTCCGCGGGTTCCACCGACATCGATGCCAGCAAGGACTTTGCCTGTTCGACCGACTTCTTGAGATCGGCAAGCGGCATCACGGTGAGCGGCTTGCCGTGCGCATCCTTCAACTGTGCCACGAGGGCCGTCAGTTCATCGCTCGTGTAAGCCTTGGCTTGCGTCTGGGTGGGAGTAGGCGTCGTGGCCGCGCTGGGAACCGTGGTTGCGGCCTGGGCTTGCGCACTCTTGGCTGTATCCGGCGAGCCGGTGGGCGTGCCACATGCGGCCAATCCCATGGCGCCCCAGGCGAGGAGCGCCGAGGCCCCGAAAATGCGCAGCACTGATGTCTTCATGTTTCCCCCAAAAAACTAGACCGGCCAGCCGGCATTTGCCCGCTAGAAGAGCACTGTAGCGAACGTGCCCACCTGGCGAAAGCCCACCCGATCGTAGGTGGCGCGTGCCTTGGCGTTGAACCCGTTGACGTACAGGCTGGTCACCGGCGCGAGGGTCTGGGCGAGGACGACGACGGCGGCCATGTAGCCCGCGCTCAGTCCCAGTCCGCGGAAGTCGGGATTCATCCAGACGCCCTGGACCTGGGTCACTTCCGGCGTGACGGCGCCGAGTTCGGCCTTGAAGACGACATCGCCGGCGGCGTTCACGTGCACGAGGGAATGGCCCTGGCGGATGAGGCTCTTGACGCGCCGGCTGTAATACTCCCTGCCGCCGAGGTAGGGCGAATAGCCCACTTCTTCCTCAAACATTGCGGCGCATGCGGRCAGGATCTTGTCGAAGTCAGCCAGCTGGCCAAAGCCGAGTGCGGGCTCGGGCCGGACGGCGGGCGGCCCCGCAATCGTCAGCAGGGGCTGGTGGTCCCGGACTTCGTGGGCCGTCTGGCCGAGCTGCTCCAGCGCCGCGTAGAGAGCCAGCACAGTTTCGGCGGGGCCAAAGATCGAGGCGTAGCGGCGCCCGCAGCGGTGCGCGGCCATCGCAATGAGGCCGGCGAGCTCGGGCGCCAGCTCGATCGGCACCAGGTTGGCACCGGCCCAGCAGGCACCGAGGAGGGTGCCGCCGTCGAACACGCCAAGAATGCTGGCGCCCCCGGCCGTGGGAGACGCCGTACCGGCGGTCTCCAGGTGCGAGAGGATGAAGACATTGGCGACGGCGTCCCGGTGCGCCAGCGCCAGCAGTTGTCCGGTGTCCGCGCCGCCCAGGACCCGGACGACGACGCCGGGAGCGGCGTCGTCCTTACGAGACGCTAACCACGGGGCTACCCTTGACAGCATCTTCGCCATCGGCGTCCCCCATCTCTTCTGCGATACGCATGGCTTCTTCGATCAGTGTCTCAACAATCTGATCCTCCGGGACAGTCTTGATGACCTCGCCCCTGACAAAGATCTGGCCCTTGCCGTTGCCGGAGGCAACGCCGAGATCGGCCTCGCGGGCCTCGCCGGGACCATTGACCACGCAGCCCATGACTGCCACGCGCAGTGGGACTTCCATGCCTTCCAGGCCAGCGGTGACCTGCTCGGCGAGCGTGTAGACGTCCACCTGGGCGCGGCCGCAGGACGGGCAGGAGACGATTTCCAGCTTGCGGGGGCGCAGGTTGAGCGACTGCAGGATCTGGTTGCCCACCTTGATTTCCTCGACCGGCGGGGCCGAGAGAGAGACGCGGATGGTGTCGCCGATCCCGCGGGAGAGCAGGGCACCAAACGCCGTGGCGGACTTGATGGTGCCCTGGAAGGCCGGTCCGGCCTCGGTGACGCCGAGGTGCAGGGGCCAGTCGCCCTTTTCGGCCAGCATCTCGTAGGCGGCAACCATGATGACCGGGTCGTTGTGCTTGACGGAGATCTTGAAGTCGTGGAAACCGTGCTCCTCGAAGAGCGACGCCTCCCAGACGGCGGATTCCACGAGGGCCTCCGGGGTGGCCTTGCCGTATTTCTTCATGATGCCCGGTTCCAGGGATCCGGCGTTGACGCCGATCCGGATGGAGGTGCCGTGGTCCTTGGCGGCGCGGGCGATCTCCTTAACCTGGTCATCGAACTTGCGGATGTTGCCCGGGTTCACGCGCACGGCGGCACAGCCGGCCTCGATCGCGGCGAAGACGTACTTCGGCTGGAAGTGGATGTCCGCGATCACCGGGATCTGGGACTTCTTGGCGATGATCGGCAGCGCCTCGGCGTCATCGGCCGACGGGCAGGCGACGCGCACGATGTCGCAGCCGGAGGCCGTGAGTTCCGCGATCTGCTGCAAGGTGGCGTTGATGTCGGTCGTCGGCGTCGTGGTCATGGACTGGACGCTGATGGGCGAATCGGAGCCGACGCCGACTGATCCCACCTTGATCTGGCGCGTCTTGCGGCGGGGGGCAAGAACGGGGGGCGGTGCTGACGGCATTCCCAGGCTGACCGAGGTCACATGGACTCCCTTTTAGAATTCGAAGTTGCGAAGGTGCGGGCGGGACGGGCTAGGCGTGCTCGGCCAGAAGACCGGTCAGCGGCGCCCACACGGTGGTGCGGGTGCCCGAGATGGCACCGGCGGCTGCGAAGGGGTCCTGCCGCAGAAGGTCATTCAAGGCCGCCTCATCGGCGGCCTTGAAGATGAGCAGCGCGCCTGCACCGTCGCCGTAGGGGCCGCTGGCCAGCAGGGCGCCTTCACGGGCAAGATCCGCGGTCCATTCGCGGTGTGCCGGGCGGCTGGCATCGCGGACCTCGGATGATTCGGCGTCGTACACGTACTCCACAGCAAAAACAGTCATATGGATACACTATCGCCCTGTTTGCCCGGTTCCCATCCGGAGGCTCCGGGGCACGCGGTCAGCCGAGGAAGAGGACCTTGGCCAGGGCGGCCACACCGGCTGCCCAGAGCATGGAGGTGAGGGTTCCGATGATGAACCGCTCGGCCGCCACCGGGGTGGCTTTCAACTCGGCAAACCGGCCGAGGCCCTTGATGGCCACGACGTAGGCGATGGCGACGGGCTGGCCGGCCAGGATCGCCAGGCACACGGCGAACCGTTCCAGGATGCCGATAATGGCACCGCCGCGCAGGATGCGCACGCTGCTGACGGTCTCGGCGGGCGGCGCGGCGGCCGCCACTGCCGGGGTAGGCGCTGCTCCGTCCTGCCCGGCCGGCTCCGGGGCCGCCTGAAGGTCGGGGTCTGTGGTGGAGTCGGCGGCGGGGTCCTCGGCCGCGTCCCCGACGGCGCCGCTTCCGGCGTCGGCCCGGTCATCAATGGTGCGGGCGAGGCGGAACACCCAGGCAGTGACCGGCCAGCCGACGAATCCTGCGGTGAGCAGGGCCAGCGTGATCCACAGGGCGTTCACTTCTCTCCTTCGGTGCTGTCGTGGGCGAGGGTCAGCAGCAGTTCTGCGGCCGGCCTCGCGGCCCATTCTTCCTGCCAGCCCGAGCGCAGGACTGCGCGGCTCACCGACTGCTCCGTGATTCCGAGTTTCTGTGCCGCTATTTTTTGGCTGCCGTGGGTTCCGTGGGTGTCTTGCCGCACCGAGCGCAGCACGTCCACCACCTTCCATTGCGCCGCGGTCCGGTCCTGGACCAGGCGGCCAATCAGTCGGAGCACCGCCTCCGCATTGGCGCAGGCCCTGGCCCCCTGGGATCCGCTGGCGCCGTCCGCGGCCGTGGCTGCTGCATTTGCATTTGCCCGCCGGCGGTCGCGGCCGGCAACCACGGCGAGGGGAACATGGGCGGCCGCCCCCTTGGCCCGGTCGACGGCGGACCGGGCCGCCACGAAGGCGGGACCGGAGCCTTCGCGCGGGCTGGCGGGCAGCGGCAGGTCCACCTCCCCCACTCCGATCCCGACATACCAGCGGCCGCTGCGCAGGGCGTGCAAGGCGATCTCCACCACCTCGTCGGCCCGTTCCACGACGCCCTGGACCTCGTCGCCCACCGAACGCTCAAAGCGCCCGGCGGTGGAGAGTGCGCTGAGCCCCTTCAGGAGGCCGGGGACCCGGTCGATGTCGCCCGTGCTGCCGCGCTGGTCGATTGTCATGACGTACATGACCCCAGCCTAGGGAGCTGATCGGGAATAATCAATCGTTTTCAACTGATTACTTAAAATCAGCCTAAATAGGCTTATGAATGATAGTCAGCGGAATTTGGCTGAAATGCCAGCCGGGCCTATCCGAAGAGGTTGACCGGCTTGACGATGTCGGCGTAGATCAGCAGCGCGCCCATGCCCATCAGCAGCACCGCCACCACATACGTCACCGGGAGCAGCTTGGCGATATCGAAGGCGCCGGGATCCGGGCGGCCGAACAGCTTGGCGATCTGGCGCCGGGCCCCCTCGTACAGCGCGCCCGCAATGTGGCCGCCGTCGAGCGGCAGCAGCGGAATGAGGTTGAAGACGGCCAATGCGAAGTTGAGTCCGGCCAGCAAGCCCACCAGGGCGGCGAAGCGGGACTGCAGCGGGACCTCCTCCATCGCGGCGACCTCGCCGGCCACGCGGCCCACGCCCACCACGCTGATGGGGCCGTTGGGGTCCCGGGGTTCCTCGCTGAAGGCTGCCTTGGCCACACCGGCCACGCGCTCCGGCAGGTTCACCACCACACCGGCGACCTGCTTGATGTTCTCCCCCGCCATCGGCAGCACGGCCGACGCCGGCTGCTGCACGAGTGCCGTCTGGGCGCCGATGCCCAGGAAACCGACGTCCTGGTATTGGAGGCTTCCGTCAGCGGCCTTGGCCTGGCGGCCGTCGGGACCGAGAACCGGGCGGGCGGAGAGCACGGGCGTGACGGTCGTCGAGACGGTGGCGCCGCCGCGCTCCACGGTGATGCTCACCTGCCGGCCCGCCGAGGCGCGGATCCAGCCGGTGAGTTCGTCCCACCCGGTGACGGCCTTGCCGTCGAAAGAGGTGATGGTGTCATTCGGCAACAGGCCCGCGGCCGCGGCCGGGGTGGGCTTGCAGTCGGCGGAGTCCGGGTCCACGGTCTCGCCGGCCTTGACCTGGCATTTGGAGACGTCCGCGATCGTGGTGGTCTGGCTGGCGGTGCCGAATCCCATCAGCAGCACCGCGGTCAGCACGACGCCGATCAGCAGGTTCATCGCGGGCCCGCCGAGCATGATGATGATCTTTTTCCAGACCGGCAGCCGGTAGAAGACCCGGGTTTCGTCGCCGGGGCCGATTTCCTCGTGGGCCAGGGAGCGGGCATCGGATGCCAGTGACTGGAACATTCCGGTGCTGGAGGTCCGGACGGTGCCGTCTTCCTTGTTCGGCGGGTACATCCCGATCATGGACACGTAGCCGCCCAGCGGGATGGCTTTGAGGCCGTACTCGGTTTCGCCCCTTTTCTTCGACCAGACGGTGGGTCCGAAACCGATCATGTATTTGGTCACGCGGACCTTGAAGAGCTTGGCCGGGAGCAGGTGCCCGACTTCATGCAGGGCAATGGACACGGCGATGCCGATCGCCACGAAGACGACACCGAGGACAAAGAGGAGGACGGGGCTCATACTGTGATCTGCTGCTTCCTAGACGCTTCTTACGGCTAAACGTTCGTGGGTGCGGGCGCGTGCCCATCTTTCAGCATCCAGTACGGACTCCACCGTCAGCCCGGAGGAGCCTGAGTGTTCGCTGAGGACGGCATCGATGGTATCCACAATGTCGGTGAACCGGATCTGCCCGGCGTGGAAGGCCATCACCGCTTCCTCGTTCGCGGCATTGAACACGGCCGGGAAGGTGCTGCCCTGCGTGGCGGCCGCCTTCGCGAGGTCGACGGCGGGGAACGCCACGGTGTCCAGCGGCTCGAACGTCCAGCTGGTGGCCTTGCCCCAGTCGCAGGCCCTGGCGGATCCGGGGACCCGGTCCGGCCAGCCGAGGCCGAGGGCGATGGGCAGGCGCATGTCCGGCGGCGAGGCTTGGGCGATCGTGGAGCCGTCGACGAACTGGACCATGGAATGCACCACAGACTGCGGGTGGACCACGACGTCGATCTTCTCCAGGGGGATGTCGAAGAGCAGGTGCGCCTCGATCACCTCCAGGCCCTTGTTGACGAGGCTGGCGGAGTTGGTGGTGACCATCAGGCCCATGTCCCACGTGGGGTGGGCGAGGGCGTCCTGCGGTGAGACGTCGTGCAGTTCGTCCCGGGTCTTGCCGCGGAACGGCCCGCCCGATGCCGTCAGGATCAGCCGGTCCACTTCCGCGGCGGAGCCGGAGCGCAGGCACTGGGCAATGGCCGAGTGCTCCGAATCCACGGGGACGATCTGCCCTTCGCGGGCCGCGGCCTTGACCAGGGCGCCGCCGACGATCAGGGACTCCTTGTTGGCCAGTGCCAGCGTTGCCCCGGAGGCGAGGGCGGCCAGGGTGGGGGCAAGTCCGATCGAGCCGGTGATGCCGTTGAGGACGACGTCGGCGGTGATTTCCGCGACCCGGGTGGAGGCGTCGGGGCCGGTGATGAGTTCGGGGCTGTACCCGATGAGTCCTGCCGCGCGGGCGGCGTCGTCGATCATGCGCCGGAGGGCGGAGGCATCACCGGAGGCGACACCGACAGCCTGGGCGCGGGTGTGGACGGCCTGCCGGGCCAGGAGTTCGAGGTTGCCGCCGCCGGCGCTGAGCGCGACGACCTCAAAAAGGTGCGGGGCGCCGTCGACGACGTCAATCGCCTGTGTGCCGATGGAACCGGTGGACCCGAGGAGGACGATTTTGCGCGGCTGCATGATTCAAGTATCCCGCACCGCGCCGGTGCGCCGCGTCCGCCTCGAGGTGGCACTTCACGGCAGCCGCGGCGTGCAGCAGTGCCGTGAAGTGCCAGCTCGACGCCGTCGGGTTGAGTCTTCCGCCGCTCGTTGACGCAGCAGGGCGGAGGCGTAACGTGGAAAACGTGGAGTGGACCGCGTGGTTCGACGCGCCGGAGTACGAGTTCGCCCGGCAGGTGCTGCAGCGCAGCACCGCCACCCTGTATTTCGTGGCCTTCCTCTCCTCGCTGAACCAGTTCCCGGCCCTCCTCGGCGAGCGCGGCCTGTTGCCGGTGCCGGCGTATCTCGAGGGCTTCAACCGTCTGGGCCGGCCCAGCCTGTTCCGCTGGCGCTACTCGGACCGGCTGCTGCGGACGGTGTGCTGGAGCGGCATGGCCATTGCCGCCACGCTCATCGCCGGGCTGCCGCAGCTCGGGCCGCCGTGGGTTCCGCTCATCGCGTTCCTGGCCCTGTGGCTGTTGTACATGTCGATCGTGAACGTGGGGCAGACGTTCTACGGCTTCGGCTGGGAAATGCTGCTGCTGGAGGCCGGGTTCACGGTGGCCTTCCTTGGCTCCGACCAGACTCCCCCGCCCCGGACCATCCTGATCCTGCTGGTCTGGCTGGTGTTCCGGCTGGAGTTCGGGGCAGGCCTGATCAAGATCCGGGGCGGCCAGGAATGGCGGGACCTGACGGCGCTGTACTACCACCACGAGACCCAGCCGATGCCGGGGCCGCTGAGCCGGCAGGCCCACCTGCTCCCCAAGGCCTGGCACCGGCTGGAGGTCCTGGGCAACCACTTCGCCCAACTGGTGGTGCCCTTCTTCCTCTTTGCCCCGCAGCCCCTGGCCAGCGCCGCCGCCGGAATCATCATCTTCACCCAGCTGTGGCTGGTGGCGAGCGGAAATTTCGCCTGGCTGAACTGGATGGCGATCATCCTGGCCTTCGCGGCGGTCAGCGATCCCGTGGCGCACGCCGTGATTCCGGCGATCCCGCTGGACTGGCATGCGGCGTCCCCGTCCGCAGGAACCGGAGCAGGAGCGGCGGTGGGCGCAGCCGGGGTGGGCAGCCAGGCGCCGGTTCCTTGGCTGGTGGTGGTCCTGGTGGCCACCGTGCTGCTGGTGGTGCTCAGCTACCGGCCCATCGAGAACCTCTTCTCCCACCACCAGTTGATGAACGCATCCTTCAACCGCTGGCAGCTGGTCAACACCTACGGCGCGTTCGGCACCGTCACGAAGCGGCGGATCGAGATCGTGGTGGAGGGAACCCTCGACGAGGACCCCGGGGACGACGCGGACTGGCGGGAGTACGGGTTCAAGGGCAAGCCCGGCGACGTCCGGCGCATCCCGCGCCAGTACGCCCCATACCACCTGCGGCTGGACTGGCTGATGTGGTTCCTGCCGCTGCGTACCGTGCACGAGGAGTGGTTCTACGCGTTCCTGGCCAAACTGCTGGCGGCGGACCGGCCCACGCTGCGGCTGCTGCGCGACGACCCGTTCGCCGGCGGACGGCCGCACTGGATACGTGCCACCAGCTACCTCTACCATTTCTCCACCCGGGCCGAGTTCCGTGCGACGGGCCAGCGCTGGATCCGGACCCCGCTGTATGTCGTCATCCCGCCGTCGCGGCTCCCGGCGCCGCGCCCGACGTCGGAGGCGTGAGGCCCGGCGCGGTGCGGCCCGGCGCGGTGCGGCCCCGGGCGGTGCGTTCCCATGGGCCCGTTTACCGCAAATGGCCGGAATGAGTGTCGTCATTCCGGCCATTTGCGGCAATTCAGTCCAACGCCCGCGCTTAGACGGACACCTCTTCCTTCGCCGGCGCAGCCTCCAACGTTGCCTGGCGGCGGCGCAGCCACCACGAGGCGGCGAAGATCAGTGCCATGGAGACGTACACCACCAGGGCGAACGGCGAGGCGAACAGGGCCGTGGGGTCGTTTTGCGAGAGCTGCAGCGAGCGCCGCAACTGCACCTCGAACATCGGCCCCAGGATCATCGCCACCACCATGGGCGCCACGGGATAGCCGTAGCGGCGCATGAAGTAGCCCAGGATGCCCACCATCAGCAGGATGCCGACGTCGCTCGGGGAGAAGTTCACCGAGAACGCGCCGAGGGCGGCGAAGACCAGGATGCCGGCGTAGAGGTAGGGCCGCGGGATCTGCAGGATCTTCACCCACAGGCCCACCAGGGGCAGGTTCAGCACCAGGAGCATGAGGTTGCCGACGTACAGCGACGCGATCAGGGTCCAGACAAGCGCGCCCTGGTTTTCGAACAGGAGCGGGCCGGGCTGGATCTGGTAGCGCTGGAACGCCGTGAGCATCATGGCCGCCGTCGCCGTCGTCGGGATTCCGAGGGTCAGCAACGGCACCAGGACACCGGCGGCCGCGGCGTTGTTGGCCGCTTCCGGTCCGGCGACGCCTTCGATCGCGCCTTTGCCGAACTGGGCCTTGTTGGCGCCCTTGGCCAGCTTCCGCTCGGCGGCGTAGGACAGGAACGTGGAGACGTCCGCGCCGCCGGCCGGGACGGTGCCGATCGGGAACCCGATGAAGGTTCCACGCAGCCACGGCTTCCAGGACCGCTTCCAGTCCTCCTTGGACAGCCAGGCGTTCTTGCCCTTGCTGACCGGGATCAGCTCCACCGGGCCGTGCCGCAGCTTCGATGCGACATAAAGCGCCTCGCCGAGGGCAAAGAGGCCCACGGCCACGAGGACCATGTCGACGCCGTCCACCAGGGTGGGGTTGTCGAACGTGAAGCGCTGCTGGGCCGTGCTGTCATCGATGCCGATCAGGCCGATGAACAGCCCGAGCGCCAGGGATGCCAGGCCGCGCAGGACGGAGGCGCCCAGCAGCGCACCGACGGTCAGGAAGGCCACCACCATGAGGGCCACGTAGTCCACGGGGCCGAGGCCGACGGCGAAGTCGGCCACGACGGGCGCCAGGAAGGTCAGCAGGACCGTGGCGATGGTGCCCGCGATGAAGGATCCGATCGCCGCCGTCGCCAGGGCTGCCGCTCCCCTGCCGGCCTTGGCCATCTTGTTTCCTTCGAGCGCCGTGACGATCGAGGAGGACTCGCCCGGCGTGTTCAGCAGGATGGAGGTGGTGGAACCGCCGTACATGCCGCCGTAGTAGATCCCGGCGAACACGATCAACGCAGCCGCGGGGTCCAGGGCATAGGTGATGGGCATGAGCAGGGCCACGGTCATGGCGGGGCCAATGCCGGGCAGCACGCCGACGGCGGTGCCGACGAAGACCCCGCCCAGGGCGTAGAGCAGGTAGACGGGCTGCAGCGCGGTGCTGAATCCTTCGAGCAGGAGCATGAAGCTATCCATGGAAGAACGGCACCCCCTCGAACAGCGGCCCTGGCGGCAGGGACACGCCGAGCAGGCCGCCGAAGACGTACTGCAGCACCAGCGCCAGGATCACGGACACGGCGATCGCCTTCCAGAGGGGTTTGGCGTCCAGGGACCAGGCGGCACCGCTGAAGAGCACGGCGGCGGCCACCGGCCAGCCGGCCGGCTCGATCAGGAAGATGTGCAGCACCACGAAACCCACCAGTTTGGCCAGGGCAACCCAGTCGGTCTTTGCGGTCACGTCCAGGTCTTCGCTGTCCTCGGCCTGCCCGACTTTGCCGCGGAGGACCTGCAGGACCACCCCGGCGCCGCACAGCACCAGCAAGCCGCACACGATGTAGGGGAAGGCACGCGGGCCGATGCCGGTCTCCGACGGCGGGATCGGAATGGATCCCGCCGTCGCCAGGCCCGCGACGCCCACGCTGACGAACACGAGGGCGAACAGGATCTCCCCGGTCGGCCGTTTGGCGGGCGCCGCAGGGGGCGCCGCGGCGGGTGCAGACGTTGATGCGAGGTCAGACACTGTTACTTGACCAGGCCGATCTGGGTCAGGGTGGTCTTGACCTTGGCGATGTCCTCGGTCAGGAAGGTCTTGAAGCCGTCACCGGCCAGGAACGCGTCGTCCCAGTTGTTCTTGGTCAGGGTGGACTTCCAGGCCTCTGACGCGTGCAGCTTGGTGACGACGTCGGTCAGCTTCGCTCGCTGGGCGTCGTCGATGGACCCGGGGGCCACCACGCCGCGCCAGTTGGTCAGCACGACGTCGATCCCCTGGTCCTTGAGCGGCTTGATCCCGGGAAGCGCCGGGGCCTCGGCCTTTCCGGAGACGGCGAGCGCCCGGACCTTGCCGGCCTTGACCTGTTCGGCATACTCGCCCACGCCGGAGATGCCGGCCTGGACCTTGTTGCCGAGCAGCGCCGCGATGGACTCGCCGCCGCCGGAGTAGCCGATGTAGTTCAGCTTGTCCGCCTCCACGCCCTGGGATTTCAGGATCTGCCCGGCCAGGATGTGGTCCGCGCCCCCGGCCGAGCCACCCGTGATGGCCACGCCCTTGCCGTTGGCCTTGATGTCCGCGACGAGGTCGGCGACCGACTGGTATTTCGACGACGCCGGCACCACGAGAACCAGCGGCTCTTCAGTGAGCCGCGCGATCGGGGTGGTGTCTTCGAGCCGGGTCTTGGCGCCATTGGTCTCGACCGCACCCACCATGACGTAGCCCATCACCATGAGGGTGTTGACGTCCTTCTCGGTGGCGAGCTTGGCGAGGCCGTTGGTCCCGCCGCCGCCGCCAATGTTGGTGACCTGGGCGGAGGAGACGAGCTTGTTGGTCTGCAGGTCCTGCTGCATGGCACGTCCGGTCTGGTCCCAGCCACCGCCGGGGTTGGCCGGGACGATGATGCTGAGCTTCTTGATCGGATCGGCGCCCGCGGACCCGCCGGCAGCGGTGCCGGTTCCGCTTCCCGCGCAGGCGGACATGGCCAGGACGACTCCGGCGGCGCCGGCAATGAGGGCGGCGCGACGTGTGTGGGTGGGACGCGTGAAAGCGGGCCGCGTGAAAAAGTTCTGGGAAGTCATGGTTTCTCCTAGGGCGAATGTGATGCACATCATTGGAATCACGTCACTGACCCTAGGAGCGCCCGCCGAACGGCAACAGCATTTGGCCGTAGAGGTAGTAGTGGTCATATTGGTCACGGCACCGGCCGTCTTTTTGGCGGGCGGGCTGCGCCCCCAATGGGAAACTTGTGACATGTTTCACAAGATTCCCCTTCGGTTCCAGCTGGTCGCATTGCAGCTGGGCATCGTGCTGGCTGTCCTCACGGTGGTGGGGGCCGTGACCATCCGGATGCAGGAACAACAGCTCCGTGACGCCTACAAGGGCCGACTGATCGGCGTCGCCGAAAGTGTTGCCCAGCTGCCCTCGGTCATCAACGCGTTCGGCACATCGTCGCCGGCCCAGACAATCCAGCCGATCGCGGAAGTCATCCGGCAGGCATCCAACGTCACCTATGTGGTGGTGACGGACCGGCACGGGGTCCGTCAGTCGCACCCCAATCCGGCGGAAATCGGCCGGCCGGTCTCCACCGATCCGTCCGTGCCGCTGTCCGGGGAGATCTACGTGGGTACCCAGACGGGCACGCTCGGTGAGTCCTGGCGGGTGAAGGTTCCCATCTTCGATGCGGCCGGCGCCGTGATCGGCTCCGCATCCGTGGGGGTGCTGGAGAGCACCCTGGCCGCCGACCTCCATGAGGACATGCCGCAGCTGTTCGGCTGGCTGCTCGGCGCGGCACTGCTAAGTTCGCTGGGCGCGATGTATGTCTCGAAACTGGTGTGGCGGCGGATCTACAAACTCGAGCCCGAGGACATCGCTGCCCTGCTGGAAACGCGCGACGCCATGCTCCACGGCCTGGGTGAAGGACTGGTGGCCGTGGACGCCGACGGCAGGGTCGCGCTGGTCAACGATGAGGCACGCCGCCTGCTCGCCCTGGCAGGGGACATCACCGGGACCCCTGCAGCGGCAAGCCTGGAACCGGCGGTCCTCCGCTTGCTCTCGGCCGGGTCCGCCACGGAGGAACTGGTGCTCTCGGGTGAACGGATCCTGCTGGGCAAGGTCAATGCGGCCACCGTCGACGGCCGCGAAGTCGGCAAGGTGCTGATCCTGCGCGACCGCACGGAGCTCCACACCGTCCTGCGCGACCGCGACGGCGCCGTGGACGTGACGCAGGCACTCCGCGCCCAGGCGCACGAATTTGCCAACAAACTGCACGTCATCTCCGGGCTGCTGGAGCTTGGAAAGCAGGACAAAGCCATCGAATACCTGGGCCGCAGCCACAACGACGCCGTCTTCGCGAACCGGCCGCTGGCGGCCGGAATCACCGATCACGGGGTCCAGGCGCTGCTGATCGCCAAGTCCACGGTATGCGCCGAGCGCGGCATCGAGATCATCGTCAGCCCGGATTCGCTGTGCTCGGTTGATGACTCGGGCGACGTCATCACGGTGCTGGGCAACCTGATCGACAACGCTGTGGACGCTGCGGGTTACGACAGCACTGTTGCCATCCGGCTGGGCGAGAGCGCCGACGGCGGGCGGACCATCGTGGTGGAGGACGACGGACCCGGCGTCCCGGTTCCTGAACGCGCTAAAGTGTTCGAGCCCGGCGTGACCAGCAAGGAGTCCGAGGGAATCAACAGCCGCGGGTTTGGGCTGGCCCTGGTCCAGCGGGTTGCCCTCCGGCGCGGAGGCCGGGCGGCAGTATCCTCATCGGCGTTGGGCGGAGCCTGCTTCTCGGTAGTGCTCAGAACAAAAGAGGCGGAACTACAAAACCAATGAACGCCATACGCACCCTCATCATTGACGATGACGTAGCAGTGGCCGGGATCCATCACGGGTTCCTGCTGGCACGCGGCGGCTTCGACGTCGTGGCCATGGCCCACACCGGGCAGCAGGGCATCGATCTGGCCGCGGAGCTGGGCCCGGAGCTGGTGTTGCTGGACATCCATCTGCCGGACATGTCCGGCCTGGACGTCCTGCAGCGGCTGCGCGCGCGCCGGCGGCCCGTGGATGTCCTCGTGATCACCGCGTCCCGGGAGCTTGACACGGTCCGCGGCGCGATGGCCGGCGGGGTGCTGCACTACCTGGTCAAGCCCTTCTCCTCGCAGGCACTGAACGAACGGCTCGACGAGTACGTCATGCTGCGGGACGATCTGGCCTCCGGCGCTTCCGGGCCGCTTGACCAGGCGAGCATCGACCGCCTGGTGGCGCCCTCCCGCCGGTCCGCGGTGGCGGAAACCCCGGCGGGTCAGCCCGCCCAGCCAGACCAGGCCGCCGTACGGCTGCCCAAGGGACTGTCGCGCCCCACCCTGGACGCGGTCATCGAGGCACTGAAGGCCAGTCCGGAGGACGTCTCCGCGGCCGGCCTGGCGCTGCAACTGGGCCTGTCCCGGGTCAGCGCCCGCCGCTACCTCGAGTACCTCGTGGTTCACGGCCATGCCCGGCTGACGCCCCGGTACGGAGCCGCGGGCCGGCCGGAGAACCGTTACCTCTGGCGCCGCTGAACATGTCCGGTTCTTGGAGTCAGCACTGAGCATGTCCAGTTCTTGAAGGCCGCACTGAGCAAGTCCAGTTCATGACGGCCACACTGAGCATGTCCAGTTCATTACGGCCACACTGAGCATGTCCAGTTCATGACGGCCACACTGAGCATGTCCAGTTCATGACGGCCACACGGGACACGTAGCACAAATGCGTGGCACGGGCCTGGGGTTGGGCGGCACAGGGCACCCATTTGACGCAGATGGCCGCAATAGGATCAGCCAATCCGGCCATCTGTGGCGAATCGACGAAGTCCAGCCCGGCAGAGTCCCACCTCGGCAGCCACGAAGTTGCCCGGCGCCAGCCCCGGGACGCCGGCAGCCGCCCAGGGACCCCTCGGCACAAGGCCCCGGAGAATGGGCGAGGATTCAGAGCCACAGGGCACCCATTTGACGCAGATGGCCGCAATACGATCAGCCAATCCGGCCATCTGTGACGAATCGACGAAGTCCAGCCCGGCAGAGTCCCACCTCGGCACCCACGAAGTTGCCCGGCGCCAGCCCCGGGACGCCGGCAGCCACCCAGGGACCCCTCGGCACAAGGCCCCGGAGAATGGTCGAGGATTCAGAGCCACAGGGCACCCAATTGACGCAGATGGCCGCAATACGATCAGCCAATCCGGCCATCTGTGGCGAATCGACGAGTTTCACACGGCAGAGCTTCACCCGGGCACACGTTGGTTGGCACACGCTGGTGGCACACGTTGGTTTGCACGTGTCGGTGGGCATCCGGCCCGCGGTCAGGACCCGACGCGGCCCGCGCGGCGCAGTGTGGACGCGGCGTGCTTGAGGATGGGCCCGTCGACCATCTTGCCCTTGAACTGGAAGACGCCCGAGCCTGCCGCGGAGGCGGCATCGAGCAACTCCGCGGCTGCCGAGACGTCGGCCTCCGAGGGTGCATAGGCTTCGCGGACCACGGCCACCTGGTCCGGATGGATGCAGGCCTTGGACGAGAATCCGGACGCCACCGCGTCACGTGATTCAAGTGCCAGTCCGGCCAGATCCGGGATGTTGACGTAGACGGCGTCGATCGCGTCCTTGCCGAAGGCGCCGGCGGCCAGCAGCACGCTGGAACGGGCGTGCAGCGCGACGGCCCGGTAGCTGCCGTCCTCCGCCCGGCTGGAGGTTCCGCCGAGCGATGCCAGCAGGTCCTCCGCACCCCACATCAGGGCCACCACGTTGGGCTCGGCGGCGATGGCGGCGGCGTTGAGGACGCCGGCGGCCGTCTCGCAGAGGGCAATCACGCTGTAGCCCTCGAGTTCCCTCAGCTGGGCAGCGCTCTCCGCCTTGGCCAGCATGATGTGCCGGTAGGGCGTGTGCTTGAGGCAGTGCAGGTCCTTCTCGAACTCGTCCGTGCCGGCCGGGTTGACCCGGACGATCGTGCGGGACGGATCCAGTTCCGGGACGTCGCCGGTGGCGCCAAGCTGGGCAAGGATGGCGCCGCGGGCCCGCTGCTTGTCGGCAGGGGCGACGGCGTCCTCAAGGTCCACGATCACGGTATCGGCGCGTTCCGCGGCTTTTTGGTACCGCTCGGGGCGGTCGGCGGGGCAGAACAGCAGGGCAGGGCCCATCAGGAAACTCATGTCTCTATTCTCCCCTTTTGCGCCGCTTCCAGCTCGGCAGCGGCGTGGGCCTCGCGTGTCCACATCAGGCAGCTGCGGGCGGCGAGCGCCACCACGTCCCCGTGCTGGTTCCGTCCGGTGTGCTGCATGGTCACGATGCCCTGCCCCGGGCGGGACGCGGACAGCCTCTTCCCGGTCACCACCGTCTCCGTGTACAGGGTGTCCCCGTGGTACAGCGGGTGCGGAAAAGACACATCCGTCAGGCCGAGCTGGGCGATGATGGTGCCCTGGGTCAGCTGCGGCACGGACTGGCCCACCACGGTGGCCAGGGTGAACATCGAATTCATCAGCCGCTGGCCGAACGGCTGCCCGGCGCTCCAGGCCGCGTCGAGGTGCAGGGCCTGGGTGTTCATGGTCATGGTGGTGAACAGGACGTTATCCGTCTCCGTGAGCGTCCGGCCCGGCCGGTGGGCGTAGACCACGCCCTCCTCCAGCTCATCGAAATAGAGGCCGCGCTGCTCGATCACCCGGGGGGTGCCGGTACCCGGGTGCGCGCCCGTGCCCGGTGAAGTCGTGCCTGCATCACTCATACGGTCAGTTCCTGGTCTTCCTCAAAGAGTTCGGCTCCGGTGGCCGCCACGACGTCCTCCACAGACACGTTCGGCGCCAGTTCGCGCAGCACCAGCCGGGACTTCCCGCCCTCGGTCACGACGTCGATCACGGCGAGGTCGGTGATGATCCGGTCCACGCAGCCCTTGCCGGTCAACGGCAGCGTGCAGGTTTCCACGATTTTCGGCTTGCCGTTGCGGTCCACGTGATCCATCATCACGATCACCTTCTTGGCCCCGAACACCAGGTCCATCGCGCCGCCCATGCCCTTGACCATCTTGCCCGGGATCATCCAGTTGGCGAGGTCGCCGTTGACGGCGACCTCCATCGCGCCGAGCACGGCCACGTCGACGTGCCCGCCCCGGATCATGCCGAAGGAGGCGGCGGAATCGAAGAACGCCGCGCCCTTGTTGACCGTGACGGTTTCCTTGCCGGCATTGATCAGGTCCGGGTCGACTTCATCCTCGGCCGGGTACGGCCCGACGCCCAGGATGCCGTTTTCCGAATGCAGCACCACCTCGACGCCGGCCGGAATGTAGTTGGGTATCAGCGTCGGCATGCCGATGCCGAGGTTGACGTACTGGCCGTTGTGCAGTTCCTGTGCCACGCGGGCCGCGAGTTCATTGCGGGTCCAGCCCTTGCCCTCAGTACCGGCGTCGTGTTCGACGGCGGAGCGCCGGTATTCGTGGCGCACGGCCTCGGGACGGGGCGGGGCCTCTGCGGCTTTGTTCGTTTCCACGGCTAGGCTCCTGCCTGCTCTGGCGACAGTTTTGGTGCGCCGGAGGCACCGGCGGCCACCGCAACCGTCCGCTTCTCAATGCGTTTCTCACCCTGTGGGGCGAGAACCACGCGCTGGACGAAGATCCCTGGGACGTGGACGTGCTCCGGGTCCAGCTCCCCCGGCTGCACGAGTTCCTCGACCTCGGCGATGGTGATCTTCCCTGCCATGGCGCACAGCGGGTTGAAGTTCATGGCCGTGGCGTGGAAGACGAGGTTGCCGTGGCGGTCACCCTTCCAGGCGTGCACGAGGCCGAAGTCGGGCGTCAGCGATTCCTCCAGCACGTAGTCGGCGCCGTGGAAGCTGCGGACTTCCTTGGGCGCGGAGGCAATCGCGACGTTGCCCTCGGCGTCGTACTTCTGCGGCAGCCCGCCGTCGGACACCTGGGTGCCGACGCCGGCCGGGGTGTAGAACGCCGGGATGCCCGCGCCGCCGGCGCGCAGCTTTTCGGCCAGCGTGCCCTGCGGGGTGAGGACCACCTCCAGCTCGCCGGAAAGGTATTGCCGGGCGAACTCCTTGTTCTCCCCCACGTAGGAGCTGATGGTGCGCCGGATCCGGCCGTCCTTGAGCAGGATCCCGAGGCCCCAGTCGTCGACGCCGCAGTTGTTGCTGACGGTTTCCAGGTCCGTGGCACCGCGCTCATGCAGGGCCTCGATCAGCGTCACGGGAATGCCGCACAGCCCGAACCCGCCGACGGCGAGGGAGGCGCCGTCGTGAATGTCCGCGACAGCCTCGGCGGCGCTGGCAACAACTTTGTTGATCATCGGTGATCCTTCCGGCCGGCTACAGTCCCAGTTCGCGGGCGATCAGCATCAGCTGGACCTCCGTGGTGCCCTCGCCGACTTCAAGGATCTTGGAGTCGCGGTAGTGGCGCGCCACGGTGAATTCGTTGATGAAGCCATAGCCGCCGAACACCTGGGTGGCGTCCCGCGCGTTGTCCATGGCTGCCTCGCCTGCGACCATCTTAGCGATGGCCGCCTGCGTCTTGAACGGCTTGCCGGCAAGCATCCGGGCGGCCGCGTCGTAGTAGGCCAGGCGGGCCGTGTGGGCGCGGGCTTCCATCCGGGCGATCTTAAATGCGATGGCCTGGTATTTGCCGATGTTCTGCCCGAACGCGCTGCGTTCCTTGGCGTATTTCACCGACTGGTCCACGCAGCCCTGGGCCGCGCCGACGGCCAGGGCCGCGATCGCGATCCGGCCTTCGTCCAGGATGGAGAGGAAGTTGGCGTAGCCGCGGCCCTGGGTGCCGAGCAGGTTCTCCTCGGGGACGTGGACGTTGTTGAACGTCAGCGGGTGGGTGTCCGAGGCGTTCCAGCCGACCTTGTTGTAGGCCTTTTCCGCTGTGAAGCCCGGAGTGTTGGTGGGCACCAGGATGGTGGAGATTTCCTTCTTGATGCTGCCGTCCGCGCGTTCCTCCTGGCCGGTCACCGCGGTGACGGTGACGAGCCTGGTGATGTCCGTGCCGGAGTTGGTGATGAACTCCTTGTTGCCGTTGATGACCCACTCACCACCGCCCAGCTTGGCGGTGGTCTTGGTGCCGCCGGCGTCCGAGCCGGCTTCCGGCTCGGTCAGGCCGAAGCCGGCGAGCGCCTTGCCGGAGGCCAGCAGCGGCAGCCATTCCTGCTTCTGCGCCTCATTCCCGAAGCGGTGGATCGGCATCGCACCGAGCGAGACGCCGGCCTCGAGGGTGATCGCGACAGACTGGTCCACCCGGCCGAGCTGTTCCAGGGCCAGGGCCAGGGCGAAGTAGTCCCCGCCCATGCCGCCGAACTCTTCCGGGAAGGGCAGGCCGAACAGGCCCATGTCCGCCATCTGGGAGACGACCTCGTAGGGGAAGCTGTGCTCTTCGTCGTGCTTGGCGGAGACCGGGGCCACCACTTCGTCGGCGAATTCGCGGACGGTGTCGCTAAGGATCTGGTAGTCCTCGCTGAGTTCAAAATCTGCCATGGGGTGACTCCTGTTTCTGAGGTACATCGGTGGTCTGTTGAAAGGTGTTGGGTGTGCCGGGGTTGGTGTGCCGTGGTGGAGGCGGTGGGATCAGTGCGGTTCGGTCATTCGGCCGCGCCCATCGCGATGACGGCTTCCTCGATCGTGTCCTCCGCTTTCGAGGGTTCAGTCGGAACAGAGGGGTGGATCGTTGCCACCACCTGATCGGCCTTGACGAGGTCGCCGGAGCCGACGCTGATGTGGACGGTTCCGTCCAGGGGCGCCACGAGCTGGTGCTCCATCTTCATGGCTTCCACCGAGAGCAGGACCTGGCCGGCCTCCACGGCGTCGCCGTTGCCGACGGACACCGACACCACGGTGCCGGGCATCGGCGAGCGCACCGCCGGGTCGGCGGCGCCTTCCTCGCGTTCGATCGCGGCCAGCACCCGGGCGAGCCGGGTCTCCCGGGTGAGCACCTCGAGCCGGCAGGACCAGCCCTCGTTGCCGAGGAACACTTCCGTTGGCATCGGGTTGCCGGGGCCAGGGGGGACGGGCCCGCGGTGGACAGGCGCCAGCGCGTAGCTGCGGGATTCGTCGCCCAGAGTCAACTCCGCGGTGCCTCGCTTGGTGGACCGAAATGATGCCGGGCGTCGCGGGCCGCCGTTGACTGCCACGGTCGCCGTCCCCCGCGCCAAGGAGCCGGATACCTGCACCGTGGCGATACCGCCGTCGGGGGTCCCCAGGCTGATCCGGCGCGGGGCAGCTGCACCGAGCCGCCACCCGTTACCGAGATGCCAGGGGCCTGTCCCGGCGTCCTGCGTTTCATGCTCGTGCATCGCAGCGGCGAAGACGGCAGCAGCGGCCACCTCGAAGTCGCCCGGGTGCCGGAAGGAGAACTCCGGCATTTTCCGTTCGATCAGGCCGGTGTCGAGCCGTCCGGCGCGGACGTCGGCGTCGTTGATCAGCAGCCGCAGGTATTCGACGTTGGTGTCGATGCCCAGCGCGGTATACCCGGCGAGCGCCTCATCGAGGGTGTCCAAAGCCTCAGCCCGGTCCTCGCCCCACGCGATGACCTTGGAAATCATCGGGTCGTAGCTGCTCGAGATTTGGAGGCCCTCCAGCAGGGCCGAGTCGACACGGACCTTGCCACTCGCGGTGTCCGGCAGTTCGTCCAGCAGCACGACCTGTCCGATGGACGGCAGGAAGTTCTTCTCTGGCACCTCAGCGTAGACGCGTGCCTCCACCGAGTGGCCGGTCAGCACGACGTCGGCCTGGGTCACCGTGAGTTCCTCGCCGGCGGCGATGCGCACCTGCCATTCGACGAGGTCAATGCCGGTGACCATCTCGGTGACGGGGTGTTCGACCTGCAGGCGGGTGTTCATCTCCATGAAGAAGAACTCGTCCGGGGCGGCGTCCGAGACCAGGAATTCCACGGTCCCGGCGCCGGAGTAGTGGACGCTGCGCGCGGCCTGGCAGGCGGCTTCGCCGATCCGGGCGCGGATCTCCGCCCCGTCGGGCAGGGATTCCAGCAGCGGGGACGGTGCTTCCTCGATGACCTTCTGGTGGCGGCGCTGCAGCGAGCACTCGCGCTCCCCGAGGTGGATGACGTTGCCGTGGTTGTCCGCCAGGATCTGGACCTCGATGTGCCGCGGGGTGAGCACGAGCCGTTCCAGGAACAAGGTGTCGTCGCCGAAAGCACTCGCGGCGACCCGGCGTGCGGTGGCCAGGGTGGCTTCCAGGTCCTCGGCGCGTTCGACGATGTGCATGCCCTTGCCGCCGCCGCCGGCGGAGGGCTTGATCAGCAACGGGAAGCCGACGCCGGCCGCGGCCTCGATCAGCTGCGCGTCGGTCATGCCGGGTTCAGCGATGCCCGGGACCACGGGGACGCCGTAGCCGGTGACGTGGTTCTTGGAGCGGATCTTGTCGCCCATGACGTTCAGGGATTCGACGCCGGGGCCGATGAACGTGATGCCGGCGGCTTCGAGGGCGCGGGCAAAGTCGACGTTCTCGCTCAGGAAGCCGTAGCCGGGGTGCACGGCCTCGGCGCCGGTGTCGCGGCAGGCCTGGATGATGGCCTCGATCTTGAGGTAGCTCTCGGTGGCCGCGGCGGGCCCGATCCGGACCGCCAAGTCGGCTTCCCGCACGTGCCGCGCGTCGGCGTCGGCGTCGGAATAGACGGCGACCGAACGGATGCCCAGGGCGCGCAGGGTCCGGATGACGCGGCAGGCGATTTCGCCGCGGTTGGCGACGAGCACGGTGCCGAACAGCGGGGTGCCGGTTGTGGGGGTGGCTGGAGGAGTGGCCACGGAAGGCGTGGTGGGCGAAGAGATGGTCGGCGAAGAAAGATTCATGGCTGGCTCACATCCGGAAGAGGCCGAAGGAAGTCTCCGGCAGCGGGGTGCGGGAGACGACGTCGAGCGCCAGTCCCAGGACGGTGCGGGTGTCCGCGGGGTCGATCACGCCGTCGTCCCAGAGGCGGGCGGTGGAGTAGTAAGGGCTGCCCTGGTCCTCGTACTGCTGCTTGATGGGGGCCTTGAAGGCTTCCTCGTCCGCGGCGGACCATTCCTCGCCGCGGGCCTCGTACTGGTCCCGCTTCACGGTGGCGAGCACGCTGGAGGCCTGGTTGCCGCCCATGACGGAGATCCGCGACGCCGGCCACATCCAGAGGAAGCGCGGGGAGTAGGCGCGTCCGCACATTGAGTAGTTGCCGGCGCCAAAGGACCCGCCGATCACGACCGTCAGCTTGGGGACCCTGGCGGTGGCGACGGCGGTGACCATCTTGGCGCCATTCTTGGCGATGCCGCCCTGCTCGTAGTCCTTGCCGACCATGAAGCCGGAGAGGTTCTGCAGGAAGATCAGCGGGATGCCACGCTGGTCGCACAGTTCGATGAAGTGCGCGCCCTTGAGCGAGGACTCGCTGAACAGCACGCCGTTGTTCGCCACGATGCCCACCGGGTGGCCGTGCAGCTTGGCGAAGCCCGTGACCAGGGTGGTGCCGTAGTTCTTCTTGAACTCATGGAACCGGCTGCCATCGACCAGCCGGGCGATGACCTCACGCACGTCGTACTGGGCGTTGACGTCCGTGGGCACGGCACCGTAGAGCTCATCCGGGTCGGCAACGGGCTCGACGACGGTGTCCACGTCCCAGACTGGCGCGGCAGGCTTCGGCAGGGTGGAGACGATGTCCCGGACGATCTGGAGGGCATGCTCATCGTTCTCGGCCAGGTGGTCCGTGACCCCGGAGATCTTCGAGTGCACGTCGCCTCCGCCGAGTTCCTCCGCCGTGACGATCTCGCCGATCGCGGCCTTCACCAGCGGCGGGCCGCCCAGGAAGATGGTGCCCTGGTTGCGGACAATCACGGTCTCGTCGCTCATCGCCGGAACGTAGGCGCCGCCGGCGGTGCAGGAGCCCATGACCGAGGCGATCTGCGGGATCTTCGCCGCGGACATCCTCGCCTGGTTGAAGAAGATCCGGCCGAAGTGTTCCTTGTCCGGGAAGACCTCGTCCTGCTTGGGCAGGAACGCCCCGCCGGAGTCCACGAGGTAGATGCAGGGCAGCCGGTTCTCCAGGGCGATTTCCTGCGCGCGGAGGTGCTTCTTCACCGTCATCGGATAATACGTGCCGCCTTTGACCGTGGCGTCGTTGGAAATGACCAGCACCTGGCGGCCGTGCACCAGCCCGATGCCGGCAATGACGCCGGCACCGGGCGAGTCGCCGTCGTACATGCCGTCCGCGGCCAGCGGGGCGATCTCCAGGAAGGGGCTGCCATCGTCGAGCAGCTGGTCAATGCGCTCGCGCGGCAGGAGCTTGCCGCGCGCCACGTGGCGTTCCCGGGACTTCGCGGGCCCGCCCAGCGCGGCGGTGGCGAGCCGTTCCCTCAGCTCGCCGGCCAGCCCCAGTTGGGCCTCCCGGTTCGCGGCGTAGGCGGTGCTCGTCGCATCCACCCGGCTGGCGATTGTCTCCATTGACTGTTTCCGTTCCCTGACCTGCGCGGACTTGCGCGCCGGAGCGGCAACTCAGGCCGCCCGACTATTTCGGTTAGTACCGCATAACTGAGATTTAGGTTAGTCTCTATTAACTGTGATGTCCAACACAGGGATCATTTTGTAAAGAGGGGATGCGCCGGTGACCGAGCCCAGCCAGACTGCCCAGCTTCCGTCAGCGCAGGCAGCCCCGCCCCAGGCAGCCTCAACCCAGCGCAGCCAGGCCAAGGCGAACAGACGGCAGGCCCTCCTGTCCGCCGCCGCTGCGCTCTTTGCCCTGGAGGGCTTCAACCGCGTTTCCCTGGAGGATCTCGGGGCCGCGGCCGGCGTCAGCGGACCGGCGGTCTACCGTCACTTCGCCGGCAAGCAGGCCGTCCTCGGCGCCCTGCTGCTCAGTGTCAGCCAGGACCTGCTCGACGGCGGCCGCAGGGTGGTGGCCGATTCCGACGGCGATCTGGCGGCGTTGGGCGGGCTGGTGGCCTTCCACGTCGACTTTGCGCTGAGCAACCCGGACGTCATCCGGGTCCAGGACCAGGACTTCAGCAACCTGGCCGGCGAGGACCAGGCCGAGGTCCGCACGCTTCAGCGCAACTATGTCGAACTCTGGGTGGACGTGCTGGCCGGACTGCACGAGGGCACGGAGGCCGCCGAACTGCGGATGCGCGCGCATGCCACGTTCGGGCTGATCAACTCGACCCCGCACTCGGTGCGCAGCCACGGGCGCCGGATCGGGGTCCGCCGCGCGAGGCCGCTGCTGGAAAGCATGGCGCTGGCCGCGCTCCTGGCACCGGCCCCCACCGAGCCGCTCGGCTAAGCAACTCCCCCGCCCCGGGCGCCCTCCCGGGTCCACGGGCCCACGTGCCCACCGCCCACGTGTCCACCCCAGAGGGACTTTGGCACGGACACGCCGTCAACGGGGCCGCCGCCGTCGAAATTGTCCTCCATGTGCCCCGGGACGGCGACAACCCCGCCCAATGTAGCCCGCACACCACGAAGCTGCCGGCTGCCCCTTCCTTTCTGACGGGGCAGCCGGCAGCTGTGTAGAGGGACCTAGACCATCGCGAGGACCATGCCCGGATCGGCCAGCATGGCGCCGAGGTCCTGGAGGAACCGCGAGCCCTGCTCTCCGTCGACCAGTCGGTGGTCGAAGGACAGGCTGAGCGTCATGACCTGGCGCAGCGCGACCTCGTCCTTGTACTCCCACGGCATCTTCCGGACCGCGCCGAGGGCCAGGATGGCTGCCTCGCCCGGATTCAGGATGGGCGTGCCGGCGTCAATGCCGAAGACGCCGATGTTCGTGATGGAGATCGTGCCGCCGGAGAGCGCCTCAGGGCTTGTCTTCCCGGCCCGGGCCGTGTCCGTCAGTTCCGTCAGGGCCGAGGAGAGATCCATGAGGGACATCCGGTCCGCGTCCTTGATGTTCGGAACCGTCAGCCCCCGCGGGGTCGCGGCCGCGATGCCCAGGTTCACGTAGTTGAACTGGACGATCTCCTGGTTGGCCTCGTCCCAGCGGGCGTTGAGGGTCGGGTGGTTGCGCAACGCAATCAGCACGGCCTTGGACACGAGCGTCAGCGGGGTGAGCTTGTATCCGGCGAACGCGCGACTGGCCTTGAGCCGTGCCAGCAGCTCCATCGTGGGCGTGACGTCGACGGTCAGGAACTCGGTGACGTGCGGCGCGGTGAAGGCACTGGCCACCATGGCGGCGGCCGTGAACTTCCGCACGCCCTTGATCGGCGTGCGGGTCTCGCGCTCGCCCGGGGCCTGGACAAGCCCTGCGGCCTGCGCCGTCGCACCGGCGGGCTCCTGGGCGGCCGCGGGCAGGGCCCCGCCGCCGACGAAGTTCTGCACATCGTCGCGGGTGATGAGCCCGCGCTCCCCGGTACCGGGCACGGCCTCGAGGTCGACGCCGAGATCCTTGGCCAGCTTGCGCACCGGAGGCGTGGACCGCGGGCGCTCCCCCGGCGCGGATGCCGCCGAGGTTTCGACCGGCTTGGATTCGGCCGGCGCAGAGACGGCCGGTTCAGCAGCACGTACGGGTGCCACCGGCTCGGCCGCGACGGCCGGAGGGGCCGCCGGGGCCGCGAAGGTGCGGGCGCGGCGGGCCGGACGGCCGGACGCTTCGAGGACGGCGCCATAGCCCACGAGGTTCGGCTCACGCTTGCCGTCTGCGGCCCCGTCCGCACCAACACCGCCGCCGGAACCGGCGGCGCCGTCGTCGCCCTCGATCTCGAAGGAGACGATCGGCTTCCCGACCTCAACAACGGTGCCGGGCTGTTCGTGCAGGGCCGCGACGACGCCGGCAAACGGCGAGGGCAGCTCGACGACGGCCTTGGCCGTCTCTACCTCGGCGATGATCTGGTTGAGGGTGACGGTGTCCCCTACCGCGACCTTCCAGGCGACGATTTCCGATTCCGTCAGTCCCTCGCCGAGGTCCGGGAGCCTGAATTCCTTGATCATGGTGGCGCTCATCCTTCCAGCCCGCTGAGGGAGTTGGGGCGGCCGAGGGCGCGGTCGACGCCGTCGAGAATCCTGTCAAGGCCCGGCAGGTGGTGCATTTCCAGCTTGGAGTAAGGGTAGGGAACATCGAAGCCGGTCACGCGGACGGGAGCGGCCTCGAGGTGGTAGAAGCAGCGCTCGGTGATGCTCGCGGCGACTTCGGCGCCGAGGCCGCCGGACTGGCTGGCCTCGTGCGTGATGACCAGACGGCCGGTCTTGCGGACCGAGGCCTCAAGTGTGGCGAAGTCCAGTGGTGCCAGCGAGCGCAGGTCGATGACCTCAACCGAGATGCCTTCGTCGGCGGCCGCCATGGCGGCGTCGCGGGCGGTTTTGACCAGGGGGCCGTAGGCCACGAGGGTGACGTCCGTGCCCTCGGTGACAACACGGGCCTTTTCCATGGACAGGGCGGAGCTCAGGTCGACGCTCTCGTCCACCTCGCCCTTGTCGTGGTAGCGCCGCTTGGGCTCGAAGTACAGGACGGGATCGTCGGAGGCGATGGCCTGCTGGATCATGGTGTAGGCGTCCTGGGGGTTGGACACGCTGATCACGCGCAGCCCCGAGGTGTGGGTGAAGTAGGCCTCGGGCGATTCCGAGTGGTGCTCCGGCGAGCCGATGCCGCCGCCGAACGGGACGCGGATGGTGATGGGCATCTTGACCGCGCCCTGGGTGCGGTAGTGCATCTTGGCGACCTGGCTGACGATCTGGTCGAACGCCGGGTAGATGAAACCGTCGAACTGGATCTCCACCACCGGACGGTACCCGCGGTATGCCAGGCCGACGGCGGTGCCCATGATGCCCGATTCGGCGAGCGGGGTGTCCACGACGCGGTGCTTGCCGAAGTCTTTCTGCAGCCCGTCGGTGACACGGAAGACACCGCCAAGGGCGCCGATGTCCTCGCCCATCAGGACCACCTTGGGATCGTTTTCGAGGGACTTGCGCAGGCCCGAATTGATGGCTCGGGCAAAGGTCATCTGCGTCATCAGCGTGCACCTTCTTCAGAAGCGGCTTCTGCGGGATCGCCGAAGGAAGCCAGGTAACGGGAGTAGTGCTCCTGCTGGCGGTCCAGCCAGGAGTTGGGCGTGCTGTACACGTGCTTGAAGATATCCAGCGGCTGCGGCTCGGGCATGTTGATGGTGCCGGCCCGGAGTTCCTTGGCCACTGCGTCAGCTTGCGCGGCGACGGCGGCCTCGAGGTCCGCGGTCAGCAGTCCCTTGCGCTCGAGCAGCGACTTCATCCGGCTGATCGGGTCCTTGGCGGCCCAGTCCTCGAGTTCGTTGGCATCCCGGTAGCGGGTGGGGTCGTCCGCCGTCGTGTGCGGGCCCATCCGGTAGGTCACCGCCTCGATGAAGGTGGGACCGCCGCCGCGCCGGGCACGGTCCAGGGCAATGCGGGTGGCTGCCATGACGGCGAGGACATCGTTGCCGTCGACCCGCATGCTGGGGATGCCGAAGCCTGAGGCGCGGTCCGCGAGCTGGATGTGCGACTGCAGCCGGACGGGTTCGGAAATGGCCCAGTGGTTGTTCTGGCAGATGAAGACGACGGGCGCCTGGAAGCTCGCGGCGAAGACCATGGCTTCGTTGACGTCGCCTTCGCTCGTGGCGCCGTCGCCGAAGTAGGCCACGGCGACACAGTCGGCGCCGTCGTTCTGGATGCCCATGGCGTAGCCCGTGGCGTGCAGGCTCTGCGCGCCGATGATGATCTGCTGGGTGGCAACGTTGACGGTGAACGGGTCCCAGCCGGCGGAGGCGTTGCCACGCCAGGCACGGACGAGGTCCTCCGGCTTCACTCCCCGGCAGTAGGCGACACCGTTGTCGCGGTAGCTGGGGAAGACAAAGTCGTCCTCGCGGAGGGCACGGGCCGAGCCGATCTGGGATGCTTCCTGGCCCAGCAGTGGCGGCCACAGTGCCAGTTCGCCCTGCCGCTGGAGGGCCGTGGCTTCAGCATCGATCCGGCGGATGACCACCATGTCCTCATAGAGCGCGCAGAGCTGCTCATCGCTGACGTCCTGGAGCCAGGGATCGAACTCGGGATGGCTGATGCGCTCGCCCGCCGGGGTGATGAGCTGGACGAGGTCGCCGCCCGTCCGCCTCATAGAATTTTCACTGTTTCCGGGGCCCCCGGCGGCAATGCCGCCCTTGCCCGCGTCGTCGGTAAACACTGTTGTCCGCACCTTCTGACGTCGTCTGACCGGAACTCGCAGGACTCGTGATCCCGCGGCGCGCCAGCCGCCCGGGCGCCGTTGCCCCGGATAATTGTGACCCTACTCACAATGCTCATCGGGTACAACCACCCGCAAAAATATTGAGCATTATGCCCTGTTTGGTGTCCGCCAACCGTGCTAATCTTGCGCATTATGCAAACCTTGGATGGCACTGACACCCGCCTGCTTTCGGCCATGGCGCGGGACCCCCGCCGGACCGTGGTTGCCCTCGCCCAGAAGCTCGGACTCTCGCGCAATACGGTGCAGGCCAGGATGGCCCAGCTGGAGAAGAAGCACGTGTTCCTCTCCTTCGAGCGGCGGATCAACCCGGTGTCCCTGGGGTACCCGCTGATGGCTTTCATCTCCGTCCACGTCCAGCAACAGAAACTCGGACCCCTCGCCGTCGAGCTCGCCGGGATTCCGGAAATCCTGGAGGGCTACGGCCTGACGGGCTCGGCCGATCTGCTCCTGCGGGTGGTGGCGCTCGACGCCGAGGACCTGTTCCGGATCAACGGCAAGATACTGGCCTGCGACGGCGTGGACCGGACCGATACCGCACTGGCGATGGGCGAGCTGATCCCGTTCCGGATCCAGCCCCTGCTGGAGCGCGGATCCGCCGATAACTGATCCGCTTTTCATCTGTGCCGTGGGCGGCCGCGGCGCTAGGCTGTGTCCGTTGGGTCCCCCTGAGTCCTTGGGTCCGCGCACGCGGCCCAGTGCAACAGGCAGTGGCTTGTCTGGACTGCCGGAAAGGCTTGAACCGTGAGCAGTCCCGAGGAACCACACCGCCCGGTACCGCCGCAGCCCGGGCATGAGCCTGCAGCCGGCCACCCGGCGCCCGGCCAGCCGCCCGTTCCGTACTACGCCCCGCCGCCCGGGCCACCCGCCGACGCCGCGGTGCCCAACTACGCGGCACCCAGCTACCCGCCACCGGCGACCGGCGCGGCACCCAGCTACCCGCCACCCGCCGACGGCGCACCTCCGTACTACGGCGGTCCGGGGCAGCCGCCGCCCTACTACGGCGGCGCCGCCCAGCCGCCCCCGAAAAAGAGCCGCAAGGCCCTGTGGATTGTCCTCGGGATCGTCGGCGGTGTGCTCCTGCTGGTAAGTGCCGGCGCCGTCGTCCTGCTCAACGTGGTGGGCGGAGCCACCAACCAGGCACGGGGCATCGCTGACGATTTCACGAAGCTGCTCATCGCCGGTGAGGTCAGCACCGCCTACGAGAAGTACCTGGATCCGGCCCTCATGCGGAAGATTTCGCCGGAGGAGTTCGCCGCGGGCGTGCAGAGCCTGGAGCTTGACGGCAGCTGTAAACCGAACTTTTCAAGCCTCAACGTCAGCTCCAACAACGGCTCCAACGCCGCCGACGTCGCCGGAACGATCGACTGCGACACGAAAAGTGTGGAGCTGGCCTACCGTTTCGAGGGGCACGACGAGCTGAAGATGGTGAACATTCGGCTGAGGCCTCAGCGCTGACCTCGAAAAACCCTGTCGAAGCGCCCATCCACAGAGAAGCTCCCGTGCTGCTGCACGGGAGCTTCTCTGCTGGTGCAGCCTTCCTAGTGGTTGGTAGCCTTTTCGGCGCCCACCCCGGTCAGGGAACGGACCTCCATTTCGGCCTGCTTTGTGGCGTCTTCCTTCCGCTTGTCCAGGACGGTGCCCAGCCAGCCCAGGAAGAACGCGAGCGGGATGGAGACGATGCCCGGGTTGCTTAGCGGGAAGATGGCGAAGTTGGCGCCGGGGATCATCGACGTCTTGGCCCCGGAAACCACCGGGGAGAGCGCAATCAGGATGATGGCCGCGGACAATCCGCCGTACATGCTCCACAGGGCTCCCTGGGTGGTGAACCGGCGCCAGAACAGCGAGTAGAGGATGGTCGGAAGGTTGGCGGAGGCAGCCACGGCGAAGGCGAGCGCCACGAGGAACGCGACATTTTGTCCGTTGGCGAAGATGCCGCCGGCGATGGCCAGCAGCCCGATCACCACCACGGTGCGGCGGGCAACCTTGACCTCGGTGGCGGCGTCGGCCTTCCCCTTGGCGATGACGCTGGCGTAGATGTCGTGGGCGAAGGATGCCGCCGCGGTGATCGTCAGGCCGGCGACGACGGCCAGGATGGTCGCGAAGGCCACCGCCGAGATGAAGCCCAGGAGCAGCGGACCGCCGAGGTGGAAGGCGAGCAGCGGCGCGGCCGAGTTGACGCCGCCCGGGGCTGCCTTGATGGTGTCGGCACCCACCAGCGCAGCCGCGCCGTAGCCCAGGACCAGGGTGAACAGGTAGAAGATGCCGATGAGCCAGATGGACCACACCACGGACTTTCGGGCTTCCTTTGCGGTCGGAACCGTGTAGAAGCGCATCAGCACGTGCGGCAGGGCTGCGGTGCCGAGCACCAGGGCCAGGCCGAGGGACAGGAAGTCGACCTTGGAGGTCTCCGTCTTGCCGTACTGCAGTCCCGGGTTGAGCAGGTTCGGGTTGCCCGAGGTTTCCACCGCGCCGCCCAGCAGATCCGAGAGGTTGAAGCCGTAGATCGCGAGGACCCAGAAGGTCATGACAGCGGCTCCGGCGATCAGGAGCATGGCCTTGATGATCTGCACCCAGGTGGTGCCCTTCATGCCGCCGATCAGGACGTACATGATCATCAGGGCGCCGACGACGATGATCACCAGGGCTTGTCCGCCCCAGTCACTGATGCCCAGGAGCAGCGAGATGAGGCTGCCGGCACCGGCCATCTGGGCCAGCAGGTAGAAGAAGCAGACGGCCAGCGTGGAGATGGCTGCCGCGATGCGCACGGGGCGCTGCTTGAGCCGGAAGGAGAGGACATCGGCCATGGTGAACTTGCCGGTGTTGCGGAGCAGCTCGGCGACGAGCAGCAAGGCGACGAGCCACGCCACGAGGAAGCCGATGGAATACATGAAGCCGTCGTAGCCGTTGATGGCGATGGCTCCGGTGATGCCCAGGAAGGACGCTGCGGAGAGGTAGTCGCCGGCGATGGCGGTGCCGTTCTGCGGGCCCGTGAAGGAACGTCCGGCCGCGTAGTAGTCGGCCGCCGTCTTGTTGTTGCGGCTGGCCCTGATCACAATGACCATGGTGATCGCGACGAAGAGGGCGAAGATGCCCATGTTCAGCAGGGTGGTGTCCTTGAGATCCGCGACATTGACCGCGGGAACCATGAGTGTCATTTTGCTGTCCCCCCAACCGGGTTGCCGTGCTTGTCGAATTCGTGCCCCTCGATTTCCTGGCGGATCTCGGAGGCAATGGGGTCCAGCTTGCGGTTCGAATAGCTGACGTACCAGCCGGTGATCGCGAACGTGGAGACAAACTGCAGCAGGCCCAGGATCAGGCCGACGTTGATGTTGCCCCAAAGCTTGATCGACATGAATCCGACCGCGTAGTCGGCCAGCAGGACATAGGCGAAGTACCAGAGCAGAAAGGCAATGGATAGCGGGAAGACAAAGCTGCGGTGACGGGTGCGCAGTTCCTGGAACTGCTCCGTCGACTGGACTTCCTTGAAGTCCACGGCCGCCGCAGCGTCCGTTTCTTGGGCGTCGTGACCCATCGGTTCCTCCTCATTGAGACTGGTGAGTCCACACCGGTTGCCGTGGTCTGCGCGGGACGCACCCTGCAACCCATCCTGCCGATGTGACTGCAATCACTGTGCACCGTGACGTGGGCTACCTACCACAGCCGGGGCAGCCTGCGTCGCTCAGCGGTCCCGGCGCTGCGCCAAACGGCGCCCGATACACCTGTTTCGCGGCCATCGTTGTCCGGGCACGTGCCAGAGCCGTCAGCCCCGGCACCGGCGGTAGGCTGGGCATCATGCCGGACTCTCCCCTGTTCACCGCCGCCGCCGTCGCGGTGATCGCCATGGCGATCACGGTGGTCGTCGCCGTCGGGCTCCAGGTCCTCCGCTCCTTCCGCGACCTCGGCACCGATGCCGAGCGCGCCACTTACACGACGCTCCACGCCGCGTCCCGGGCCGGCCAGTACCTGCGGACCGGCCTGAACCCTGCCGGTGCGGCCAAGGCCAGCAAACAGCTGCGCAGCATCCTGGGCTGCGATGCCCTCGCCATCACCGATACAACCGGCGTGCTCGCGTGGGACGGCGCCGCCGAGGAGCTCAAGCCTGCCCTGATGGGGCTCGCGTCAAAAGTGTTCGACGGCGGCCACCTCGCCGTCATTCCGGCGGGCGAACTCCAGCTCCTGGCCGCTGGCGTCGGCGGCATGACGCTGGCGCCGGAGGTGGAGCGCGCCGTCGTGATCGCCCCGATCAAAACCGGCACGCGTGTGGTGGGTGTGGTGGCCGCCTTCGCGCCGGCCGCCGGGGCGGGACTGGTCCGCGCCACCGGGGAGGTGGCTGACTGGGTGGCCACGCAGGTGGAACTGGCCGAGCTCGACGCCTCCCGCACGCTCCTGATGGAAGCCGAGGTCCGCGCCCTCCGCGCCCAGATCAGTCCGCACTTCATCTACAACTCGCTCAACGCGATCGCATCCTTCATCAACACGGATCCGGTCCGGGCGCGCGAGCTCGTGGTGGAGTTCGCCGATTTCACCCGCTACTCCTTCCGCCGCCACGGCGACTTCACCACCCTGGCCGAGGAACTGCGCTGCATCGACCGCTACCTGCTCCTGGAGCGGGCCCGGTTCGGGGACCGCGTCCAGGTCAGCCTGCGGATCGCTCCCGAGGTGCTCAGCACCGTGATCCCCTTCCTGAGCCTGCAGCCGCTCGTGGAAAACGCGGTCCGGCACGGGCTGGAGGCCAAGGAGGGCCCGGGCCACATCTCCATCACTGCGAATGACTCCGGTGCCTTCGCGGAAGTGACGATCGAGGACGACGGCGTGGGCATGGACCCCGACCAGCTGCGCGCTGTCCTTGCCGGGCACAGCGACGGCGACCACGTCGGGCTGCGCAACGTCGACGCCCGCCTGCGCCAGGTGTACGGCGACGACAACGGCCTCGTGATCGAGACCGCGCCCGGCGAAGGCACCCTGATCACGATGCGCGTCCCCAAGTCCCAGCCCCGGCACGATGCCTGATTCCGGTCGGGCAAGAATGCCTGCGGCAGTACGCTAGAGCCATGATTAACGTCCTCGTCGCCGACGACGAGCTCCCCGCCGTTGAGGAACTGGCCTTCCTGCTCGGCCGGGATGACCGGATCGGCGCCATCCACCGGGCTTCCTCGGGCGCCGAGGCCCTGCGTGCCCTCGAGGCCGAAGACGTCGACGCCGTGTTCCTCGACATCCACATGCCGGCGCTGTCCGGGCTGGACATTGCGCGGGCCATCTCCCGCAGCGCCCGCCCGCCCGCCGTCGTTTTCGTCACTGCCGACGAGGACTGCGCGCTGGAGGCCTTCGAGCTCGCGGCCGTGGACTACCTCCTCAAGCCCGTGCGGGCCGAAAGGCTGGCAAAGTCGATCGGACGCATCAGCGAACTGCTCAAGGATGGTGCCCCTGCACCCGAAATGATCACCGTGGACCTGGGCGGGACCACCAAAATGATCCGTCGCGAGGACGTGACCTACGTCCAGGCGCAGGGTGATTACGCCCGGCTGCACACCGCCGATGCCAGCTACCTCATCAGGGTTCCGCTGGCGGACCTCGAACAGCAGTGGGCCGACGCCGGATTCGTCCGCATCCACCGCTCCTACCTGATCGCGCTGGGCCACGTCAGCCACTTGAAGCTCGCCGCAGCGCGGCCCAGCGTCACCGTGGCTGGAGCTGAACTGCCTATCAGCCGCCGGCACCTGCCTGCTGTCCGGGAAAAGCTCGGCGCAACCCGTATCCGGCCGCAGGCATGACAAGGGTCCGGGTCACGGCGCCGCGCAACGTCACACCAAACAGCGCCACACCAAACGGCACCGCACCAAACAGCACCGCAGCAAACAGCGCCGCCCTGAACGGCGGGCGCTCCGCGGCAGCCTCCCGCGAAGCGGAGGAGGAGACCGACGCCGGGCAGTTGTTCGTCCGTTCGCTCATCCGGTCCCAGCTCCGGCTGGGCCTCGTGGTGGCCCTGGGATTCCTGCTGATCATGCTCGCCTTCCCGCTGATGCTGGGGCTGGTCCCCGGCCTGGCGGACTCCACGATTGCCGGCCTTCCCTTCGACTGGGTCCTGCTGGGGGCCGGGATCTATCCCGTGATCGGCCTCAGTGCCTGGCTGTACGTGCGGACCGCGGCCAGGAACGAGGCCCGCTACCGGGACCTCGCCGGCGACAAATGACCGAACAGGTGAGGACCCACGTGAACGGCCCGGCGGGCGGCCACGTACGGGGCCCGGTGGGCGGCCACCCACGCGGCCGGGTGAACGGCCGGTGAACCCCGTCGTCGGCGTCGCGGCGTTCGCCGCCGTCTCCCTCGCCACGGCTGTGATTGGTTTCTACGGGTTGCGGATCTCGCGCACCACCGGGGACTTCTACGTGGCGTCCCGGACGGTCAAGCCGTGGTGGAACGCCTCAGCAATCGGCGGGGAGTACCTCTCGGCCGCGAGCTTCCTGGGGGTCGCCGGGCTCATCCTGCTCTCCGGTACCGACGCCCTGTGGTATCCGGTGGGGTACACGGCCGGATACCTGATGCTGCTCTTGTTCGTCGCCGCTCCCCTGCGCCGCTCGGGCGCCTACACGATCCCTGACTTCACCGAGGCGCGCCTCGATTCGCGTGCCGTCCGCCGCGTCACAAGCCTGGTGGTGGTCCTGGTCGGCTGGCTCTACATCGTCCCGCAACTCCACGGCGCCGCCCTGGCCATCCGGATCACCACCGGGCTGCCGGCGTGGGTAGGCCCGGTGGCGGTGGTCGCCGTCGTCTGCATCACCGTGGTGGCGGGCGGGATGCGCTCCATCACGTTTGTCCAGGCGTTCCAGTACTGGCTGAAACTGACGGCGGTGGCGGTGCCCATCGTGTTCATGCTGCTGGTGCTGGGCGGCAACAGCTCCCCGGCGGAGGCAGCCCCCGCGGTGAATCCGACGGCGCTGGCACCCTCGGGCCCCTATCAGGTCATTTCGCTGCTCGTGGCCCTGCTCTTCGGAACCCTCGGCCTGCCGCACGTGCTGGTCCGGTTCTACACAAATCCGGACGGACAGTCGGCCCGCCGCACCACCCTGATTGTCCTGGGCCTGCTCTCGGTCTTCTATCTGTTCCCCACGGCCTACGGCATGATCGGCCGGGCCTACGCCCCCGACCTCGCCCAAAGCGGGCCGGCCGATGCCCTGGTCCTGCTGCTGCCTGGCCGCCTGGTGGGCGGGGCGGCCGGCGACCTGCTCTCTGCGCTGGTGGTGGCGGGGGCGTTTGGGGCGTTCCTGTCGACGACGTCGGGCCTGGTGGTCTCTCTGGCCGGCGTTATCAGCCAGGACGTGTTCGGCGGCAGCGTGCGGGGCTTCCGGCTGGCAGCGCTGATCTCGGCGCTGGTGCCTCTGGGAATCGCGTCGATGACCGAGTCGCTGGCACTGGCCGGCAGCGTGGGGCTCGTGTTTGCCTTTACCGCGTCCACGATCTGCCCTGTCCTGCTGCTGGGCATTTGGTGGCGGGGACTGACGGACGCCGGGGCAATCGCGGGCATGGCGACCGGCGGCGTGCTCTGCGGCAGTGCGATGGTGGCCGGCTCGGTGCTGGGTGCTGCGCAGACGCCGTCGTGGCTGGCGCAGCCGGCCGCGTGGACGGTACCGGCCGCGTTCGCCGTCACGATCCTGGTGTCGCGGGCCACGCGGGGCCGGGTGCCGCGGACAATGACACGGCTGATGACCCGGCTGCACACCCCGGAACGGCCGCTCGCGACGGAACGGTGACCCTGGCGGGGCTCCGGGCGGGGTGTGACTAGTCGATGGCCGCCATGAGCTCGACGGCGCGCTCCAGGAATGCGTCGACCTGGCTTTCCTCGTAGCCCTCCCGGCCCACGGCGGGACGGAACACGGCGCGCCGGACGTTGTCCACGCTCAGCGGCTGGTCCTCCTCGAGGTAGCCGATCAGCTCGTGGCAGAGGTCGTCGACGTCGGTGGTGTTGTAGCTGCGGGCCTTGGGCTTGGACGGGCGCCGGAAGCGTTGGCCGTCCGGGCGGTGCAGGCGGCCGCGCAGGACGCCCGCGAGCCGGCCGATTTCGCGCAGCCAGGCATCTTCGCCGCGTTCGGCAACGAGCTCATCGCGCTCACGCCGGGCGAGGGCGTCTTCGAGCCGGTCCAGCGCGGCGTCCACGCCGGCGGCGGCGTAGCCGCCCTTCACGGGATCGAAGGACACGACGCGGACGTCCGAGCTCTTGATGGCGCGGGAGGCCGAGGACGGAGCTTCGAATGACACCCGTGCGCGCTGCAGGAAATCGTCGACCTGCCTGGCGTTGTAGCCATACTGGTTCCGCTGCACGCGGTCAAAAGACGCAGGAATCTGCCGTTGAATGTCCACTGTTACTTTGTTCCTTTGATGCCGTTCGGCTGGTTTGCTCGGCACCATTCTAGGCGCCGGAAGTGCTGGTCCGGTGCTTCTAGGCGGCGGTGAGGGCCGAGAACAGGATGAACGCCACCGGCGAGGCGAAGACAATCGAGTCCAGCCGGTCCATGACGCCTCCGTGTCCGGGGAGGATGCTGCTCATGTCCTTGATGCCGAGCTCGCGCTTGACCATGGATTCGGCGAGGTCGCCGGCGGTGGCGGCTGCCACCATGCCCACGGCGAGCACGACGCCGAACCACCACGGTTCGCCCAGCACGAAGATCATGGCGAGCACGCCCACGACGACGGCCCCGGCGATCGAGCCGGCGAAGCCTTCCCAGGTCTTCTTGGGGCTGATCTTGGGGGCCATCGGATGCTTGCCCAGGGATGCGCCCACGAGGTAACCGAAGGTGTCGTTGGCCACCACCAAAAGCAGCAGGGTCGCGATTTCCCACGCACCCGCCGGAATCACCCCGTCAGGCCACAGGCCTACCGGCGTCTCGCCGTCGGCGGTGTGCAGCAGCAGCGCCGCAAAGCTGATCAGGAACGGCACCCAGGACAGGGTGAAGACCCCTGCGAAAATGCTCCGCGCCGAACCGGCGGCGCCCTCCAGGGTCCGCCACAACAGCACCGCCACGCTGCTGACGAGCATGGCGAAGAGCAGGCTTTCGAGGCCGCCGAAGTAGGCGGCGATCGGCATGGCGACCGTGCCGACCATCACCGGCACGATCGGCAGGCGGGTGCCTGCGGCCTCCAGCGCACGGAAGATCTCCCAGACGCCGAAGATCGCAAAGGTGGCGGTCACCAGGACGAAGCCCAGCGGAAGGAACAGCAGGCCGCCGAGGACGCACACCAGCATGCCAACGCCCACCACGGTAGCGGCGGGCAGGTTCCGGCCCGCTTTGGGCGTTGGGTTCTCGCGCTGCTTCCCCCGCCTCCGGGCGCGCGGCCCGGAGGCCTCCTGTGCCTGATTCATCAGACCTCGAGCAGCTCAGCTTCCTTGCGCTTGAGCAGCTCGTCGATCCCGTMCACGTGTGCCTTGGTCATGGCGTCGAGTTCCTTCTCACCGCGCGCGCCTTCGTCTTCGCCGGCGTCGCCGTCCTTGACGAGCTTGTCCAGCGTTTCCTTCGCTTTACGGCGGATGTTGCGGATGGACACCTTCGCGTCCTCACCCTTGGACTTGACGATCTTGACGTATTCCTTGCGCCGTTCGGACGTCAGCTCGGGAATGGTGATCCGGATGACGTTGCCGTCGTTGGACGGGTTGGCGCCGACCTCGGAGTCGCTGAGGGCACGTTCGATGTCGCGCAGGGCCGTCTTGTCGTACGGGGTGACGAGGATGGTGCGGGCATCCGGGACCGCGAAGGAGGCCAGCTGCTGCAGCGGCGTCGGCGTGCCGTAGTACTCGACGATGACCTTGTTGTACAGGCCAGGCGTCGCGCGGCCGGTCCGGATCGAGGCGAAGTCTTCCTTGGCTACCTCAACTGCCTTGTCCATCTTGTCCCCGGCTTCGAGCAAGGTTTCTTCGATCACGGTCTCTCCTCAGAAATTGGTGCGTCCCGGGGGCCGGGGCGCGGCACGTCTTCTTTGTGCGCCTGCCGTATTCCGCCGGGCGCTTTTGTCTTCCGCCTGGCGGCGGAAAGGTCCTGAAAACATCCTAGCCGCTGCTAGGGGGTGACGACGGTGCCCAGGTCTTCGCCCCGGATGGCGCGGGTGACGTTGCCCTCGCCTTCCATGCCGAAGACCACCATTGTGAGGTTGTTGTCCTTGCACATGGTCATCGCGGTCTGGTCCATCACGCGGATGTCGCGGCGGAGCGCGTCGTCGTAGCTGAGGCGGTGCAGTTTCTCCGCCGTCGGGTCCTTCTTCGGGTCGGCGGTGTAGACGCCGTCGACCCCGCTCTTGGCCATCAGGACGACGTCGGCGTGGACCTCCATGGCGCGCTGGGCGGCCACGGTGTCCGTGGAGAAGTACGGCAGGCCGGCGCCGGCGCCGAAGATGACAACCCGGCCCTTTTCCATGTGGCGGATGGCGCGGCGGGGGATGTAGGCCTCGGCAACCTGGCCCATGGTGATGGCGCTCTGCACGCGCGTTTCCACCCCGGCCTGCTCAAGGAAGTCCTGGAGCGCGAGGCAGTTCATGACGGTTCCGAGCATGCCCATGTAGTCGGCGCGGGAGCGGTCCATGCCGCTCTGGGACAGTTCGGCTCCGCGGAAGAAGTTGCCTCCGCCGACGACGATTGCGACCTCCACGTCGGGAACTGCTGCGGCGATCTGCTTGGCCACGCCGCGGACGGTATCCGGGTCGACGCCCAGTTTTCCACCGCCGAAGACCTCGCCGGAGAGCTTCAAGAGGACGCGGCGCCTGTTCTTCTTTGGCTGGGCTGAAGTGGTGACGGTTTCCATGGTGCCTTCCCGTTGGTGAACTCTGAGTTAGGTTATCGTGCTGGGCGCCCAAGGCGGCATTCCGGCCGTGACCGGAAACGGCGCCTCACGGGTGCATGCAAAAGGGGTGGCCACCGTGGTGACCACCCCCTTAGCGTGTCTGGCTAGTGCCTGACTGGTGTCTGGCCAGTCTGACTAGGAACCGACGCGGAAGCGCGTGAAGGCAGTTGCCTTGACGCCGGCTTCTTCGAGGACCTGTGCGACAGACTTCTTGGCATCCTTAGCGAATGCCTGGTCAACGAGGACCTCGCCCTTGTAGAAGCCGGTAACGCGGCCTTCGACGATCTTGGTCATCGCGGCTTCGGGCTTGCCCTCGGCCTTGGCCGTTTCCTCGGCGATGCGGCGCTCGGACTCGACGAGCTCGGCCGGAACGTCCTCACGGGTGAGATAGTTCGGAGCCATGGCGGCGACGTGAACGGCGACGTCGTGGGCTGCGGTGGCAGCCGCTTCGCCTTCGCCGTCAACAGCGAACAGCACGCCGACCTGGGCCGGGAGGTCCTTGGAGGTCTTGTGCAGGTAAGCGTCGACCGTGGCGCCCTCGATGCGGGAGATGCGGCGGACAACAACCTTCTCGCCCAGAACGGCGCCCTCTTCGATGACGACCTCGGACAGCGGCTTGCCGTCGACCTCGGTGGCGAGCAGGGTCTCGAGGTCGGCAGCGCCGGACTCGACGGCCACAGCCAGGACCTTGTCGGCCAGCTGGATGAACTTGTCAGCCTTCGCGACGAAGTCGGTCTCGCAGTTGACTTCGATCATCACGCCGACGCCGTTGGCGACCTTGGCGGCAACCAGGCCTTCGGCGGTGGAGCGGCCTTCGCGCTTGGTGGCGCCCTTCAGGCCCTTGATGCGGATGATTTCGATGGCCTTCTCGGCGTCACCGTTGGCTTCGTCAAGAGCCTTCTTGACATCCATCATGCCGGCGCCAGTGCGCTCGCGCAGAGCCTTGATATCAGCGGCAGTGTAGTTCGCCATGTGAACCCCTCTGTCTAGAAATTTATGTGGTGTACGGACCGACAGGACGGCTGCTCACCGAGTGAGCGGCCATCCTGTCGGTACCCCCTATGCAGCTGAGCGCATGTGGGGAGATCCAGATTTACTTGTCTGACTACTTGGCTTCGTCGGCGGCCGGTGCTTCTTCAGCAGCCGGTGCGTCCTCAGCGGCCGGAGCAGCTTCGGCGGCCGGTGCTTCGTCAGCAGCCGGTGCAGCCTCAGCGGCGGGCGCTGCAGCAGCTTCAGCCTTGTTGCCTTCGAGGAGCTCGCGCTCCCACTCGGCCAGCGGCTCTTCCGGAGCTTCCGTGGTGCCGGTGGCGCGCTGGTTACGGGCGATGAGGCCCTCAGCAACGGCGTCGGCGACAACGCGGGTCAGCAGGTTGACGGAGCGGATGGCGTCGTCGTTACCCGGGATCGGGAAGTCGACTTCGTCGGGATCGCAGTTGGTGTCCAGGATGGCCACAACCGGGATGTTCAGCTTCTTGGCCTCGTCGACAGCAAGGTGTTCCTTCTTGGTGTCGACGATCCACAGCGCGGACGGCGCCTTGGTCAGGTTGCGGATACCACCGAGGTTGGTTTCCAGCTTGGTGAGTTCGCGGCGAAGGAGCAGCAGTTCCTTCTTGGTGTAAGCCGAACCGGCGACGTCGTCGAAGTCGATCTCTTCGAGTTCCTTCATGCGCTGGATGCGCTTGGAGACCGTCTGGAAGTTGGTCAGCATACCGCCGAGCCAACGCTGGTTGACGTACGGCTGGCCAACGCGGGTGGCCTGCTCGGCGATGGATTCCTGCGCCTGCTTCTTGGTGCCGACGAAGAGAACGGTGCCGCCGTGTGCAACGGTGGCCTTCACGAACTCGTAGGCACGGTCGATGTAGGACAGCGACTGCTGCAGGTCAATGATGTAGATACCGTTGCGCTCCGTGAAGATGAAGCGCTTCATCTTCGGGTTCCAACGGCGGGTCTGGTGTCCAAAGTGGACGCCGCTGTCAAGCAGCTGGCGCATAGTTACGACGGGCATGCCGACGCTCCTTCCGGCAGGTCATTCATGAGAGAGCCCATGGCCCTCTTACCCTGCCAATAGTTGACGGTTGTTTAGCATTCGCCCGGGGCGGGCGTTGCTCCTGGCATCCACCGCGCTTCCCATCCGCGCCATATGGACATGCCATGTGGAACGGACCGCAGGAGGCGCAGTCCTCCGCATCAGAAGTTTCAGGCTTCTTTTGAGGAGGGCTGGATACGCGTAGTCAGCTGCTGCTCCCCCGCACCCCTGAATGAGGCGTGCCGGCTTCGGCAATCACGAATATCGCGACTTACAAGCGTGAGGGCACAGCAAACTGCTCCACCAAGTGTACTACAGCGACCCCGCCCAGGAGGACGGTTTTGCCACGGCAGCGGTGCGGGGTTCGGGGGCTTTGGCGGGGCCGGCGGGCACCTTATCCACATAGCCATGGCGGGAGATTCCGCCCGGGGTGCCGCCTTGGCAGGCTGGGGCCATGAAGCTCCCACTTGGCCTGCGTGCATTGCTCCTGGCAGCACAGCTCCTGGCGGCATTGTTCCTGGCCACGTTCCTGGCACCTCCCCCCATCACCGCCGACGCCGATGTCTCCGCCGCTGCCCATGTCTCCGCCGCCGACGCCGACGCTACAGACGCCGGCTACGCCGCCGCCCGGGCTGCGGTTTCCTCCGGCCGGGGCTCCCCGAGGGCGGGACCGGTCCCTGCGTCTGCCTGGAGCTGGCCGCTGAGCCCGCGGCCGGCGGTGCTCCGCGCCTTCGATCCCCCGGCCAAGCCGTGGCTCAGCGGTCACCGCGGCGTCGATCTTGAGGCGGCCTTCGATGACGCCCCGCTCAAGTCGCCCGCCGCCGGGACGGTGAGCTTTGTCGGGACGGTGGTGGACCGGCCGGTCATCACGATCGATCACGGCAACGGGCTGCGCAGCAGTTTCGAGCCGGTAGCGAGTTCACTGAGGGCAGGGTCCGCCGTGGCGGAGGGCGATGTCCTGGGGCAGGTGCAGACCGGCCACTGCGGCCCGGCCCCGCCCTGCCTCCACTGGGGCGTCCGCCGCGGCGAAGACTACGTCAACCCGCTGGCTTTCGTGATGGACCTTCGGCCGTCGGTTCTGCTCCCGCCCCTGAATCCGGGTCCGTGATGCAGCATTTGGCGCCGTCTTTGATGCGCGGATCGTCCATTGACGCCCGCGGGCAGCCGCGGCGACCGTTTGGCGCCCGTCAGACGATCGCTGAAATGCCCGTGATAGCCCGGCCGGTGACGAGGGTGTTGATTTCGTGCGTGCCCTCATAGGAGTAGATGGCTTCGGCGTCCGCAAAGACTTTGGCCATCTCGAAGTCCGTCACGATCCCGTTCCCGCCGAGGATACTCCGGCCCAGGGCCACGCTTTCGCGCATCCGCGCGGTGGTGAAGGCCTTGGCCAGCGCGGACTGCTCGTCCTTCGCCTCCCCCGCGTCCTCCAGCTGGGAAAGCCTCACCATCATGCCCATGGAGCTGACCGCATTGCCGAGGATCTGCACGAGCTGGTGCTGGATCAGCTGGAAGGAGGCAATCGGACGGCCGAACTGGCTGCGTTCCACGGCGTAGCGCCGGGCGACGTCGAAGGCCGCGAGCTGCTGGCCCACCGCTTGCCAGGCCACGGCCAGGCGGGTGACTTTCAGGACCTTGTTGGTGTCGCGGAAGCTGTTGGCGTTGGCGAGCTTGAAGAACTCCGGCACCACAACGTTGTCGAGCGTGATGTCAGCGTTCTGCACCGTGCGCAGCGAGATCTTGTTCTCGATTTTCACGGCACTGTATCCCTCGGTCCTGGTGTCCACGAGGAACCCTTTGACCTGGTTGTCGTCGACATCGCGGGCGTAGATGACCACCCAGTCGGAGAAAGTCGCGTTGCCGATCCAGCGCTTGGCTCCATTGAGGATCCAGTTATCGCCGTCGCGCCGTGCCGTGGTGCGCGTACCGCCGGCGACGTCGGAGCCGCCCAGGGGTTCGGTGAGGCCGAAGGCGCCGATCTTCTTGAGCGAGTAGATCTCGGGAAGCCACGCGTCCTGCTGCTCCTGGGAGGCAAGGGCTTCGATGGAGCCCGTGAAGAGCCCGTCGTGGACGCCCATGAACGTCGCGATCGACGTGTCGGCGCGGGTGGCCTCCGCGTGCAGGATGCCTGCGAAGAGGTTCGAGTAGCCCTGCCTCCGGACGGGGCTGACCAGGTCGATTTGGGCGAGCTTCGGGATCAACTCCATGGGGAACTCCGCGCGATTCCAGCAATCGACGGCGATCGGCCGGACTTCGCGGGTGAGGAACTCGCGGACTTCGGCCAGCCTGTCCTGCTCCTTGGCGCTGAGCAGCTGCTCGAACGCAAAGAAATCGCCATCGGCGTAGGGCAGGTTGTGGATGTCGATGGCAGCTTTGGACATGGTGTTCCTTCACTCGATCAGCGGGGACCAAAAGGGCGCGGGCTTCGCGCCGGCAATATGTTACTGATCAGTAACTTATCTCAGTGTCGGGACGCCTGCAAGTGCCGGCCCAACGAAGCCCGACAAAAAGGGAGCCGCGGCCGACGTCGGACGTCAGCCACGGCTCGCGTGGTTGCGGACCCCGGATGAGGGGGCCGCCGCAGAAATGAAAGTAGGGCTACTCGGACTTGAACCGAGGACCTTAGGATTATGAGTCCCGCGCTCTAACCAGCTGAGCTATAGCCCCCTGCGCCCGGAGCCAGACCTGGCCCGCGGGGGCCGGATTGGTTCCGGGCAAAAATACTCTAGCAATAGTAGACGCATCACACGTGCACGCCGCCACCGGCAGGCGGCCTGCCGGTGCTGACCCGGGTGCTCTTGGACTGGACGCCGTGGAACCTGCAGCGTTCGGAGGGGCTGCAGTTCTGCCAGGCGGTGTGCCTAGAGGACCAGGTCGTCGTAGCTCGCGCCCCGGTAGATGTCCTCAAACGTCTGCAGCGTGCGCGCGATACCGTGGCTTTCCACCATTTCGCGGCTGGTCTTGCCCATCGCATCACGCTCGTGGTCGGGCAGCGAGAACACGCGCGTCAGCTTGGCCGCGAGGTCATCGCTGTCGTTGGGGATAAAGAGATAGCCATTTTCCCCGTCGCGGACCAGGTGCGGCAGCGCCATGGCGTCGGCCAGCAGGACTGGCGTGGACGCCGACATCGCCTCCAGGGTCACGAGGGACTGAAGTTCTGCCGTGCCGGGCATGCAGAACACATCGGCCGTGATGTAGGCCGTGCGAAGTTCGGCGTCACTGGCCAGGCCGAGGAACCTCACCCTGTCCTTCAGTCCGAGCCGGGCGACCTGCGCCTCCAGGGCAGGGCGGACTTCTCCGCCGCCGACGATTTCGAGGTGGATGTCCAGTTCTTTGGGCGTCTTGGCGACGGCATCGATCAGGACGTCCACGTGCTTCTCCTCCGCCAGCCGGCCGGCGAAGAGGACCGTGGGGCTGGCGTGGCGTTCCACCGTCTCGCCGGGATGCAGCTCGTAGGCTGCGGCGTCGATGCCGTTGGAAAGGGGCAGGACCTGGCGGAGGAAGGCGTGCTGGTGCATGGCTTTGGCGGCAAGCGGCGTGGGTGTGGTCACGACGTCGGCTTGGCCCATGACCTTGCCCATGTCCCGCCAGGAGATCCGGCCCACAATGTCTTTGAACCACTGCGGGAACGGCAGGAAGGGGTTCAGGTTTTCGGGCATGAAGTGGTTCGTCGCCACCACCCGGATGCCGCGCTTCACGGCCTCGTACAGGACGTGCTCGCCGATCATGTAGTGGCTCTGGATGTGCACCACGTCCGGCTGAATGCGGTCGAACAACAGCCCGATTTCCTTCTTGATCTCCCAGGGGAAGGTGACCCGGAAGTACTCGTGCGTGGGCACCGAGTGGGAGCGCAGGCGGTGGACGGTAGCCTCGTCGCTGAACTCGCTGTAGCTCGGGCCCTTGCCCGGGCGGCACGCCAGGACGTGGACATCGTGACCCCGGGCTGTCATGCCCTTGGCGAGGCGGTAGCCGAACTGGGCGGCGCCGTTGACGTGGGGCGGGTACGTGTCAGCGGCAATCAGGATGGTCAGCGGTGGCTGGTTGTCGGACGTGGTCACGTGAGGAGCTCCTGGTGGTCGCTGTGCGGACAGCTGGATCAATGGCGGCCGGCTGGCAGTCGGCACAGGCGCGCCGGACCTGCAGCCGAAGTCTGGACTGACGCCCTAGGACCTGCCCGCTGCCTTCCGCGCGTCCTTCTTGCGCTTGGTGACTTCCGGGTGGTGCCTGGAGAGGGCTATGACTCCCACGATAGCAAGCAATGCGGCCGTCCCCATGGCAATAGCCGTCACGGGTTGGACATCCGGACGCAGTTCTCCCAGAATCACTATGCCAATCGCGATGCCCACGATGGGGTCGATCACCGTCAATCCGGCGATCACGAGGTCAGGCGGTCCGCTGGAGTAGGCGTTTTGGACAAACCACGATCCCAGAGCGCCTGCAGCAATAATCGCAACGACGCTGTACCACGGCACATTCAGCAGGAACTGCCCATTTGGATCGAGCAGATGCCTGCCAATGATGCGGGTCAGCACAGCAACGAAGCCGAACAGGACGCCGGCGCCGAGGATGTAGACGAAGGCGCTCATGCGGTGCCTGAACAGGACCGCGAGCGTGCCAAAGGCCGCAACCGCAATGGCCAGGAGCAGCACGATTGTCAGCTCGTCCTCGCTGCTGACGTTGTGATTCTCCTGCGTGGCGGTGACGGCCAGCAGCACGAACAGCGCTGAGCCGGTCACGCAGAGCGAGATGGCCACGACGGTTGCCCGGTTCATGCTCAGGCCCTGGTCCTTGGTGTTGACCACGGTGGTGATGACCAGGGCGATCGCGCCGATCGGCTGCACCACGGTCAAGGGCGCCATGACGAGGGCGATCGCGTTCATTCCCATCCCGGCGCACAGCAGAAGGAACCCGAATACCCAGCGCGGGTTACGCACGAGCCGCAGCAGGCCGTGGGTGCTCAGCGCCAGGCCGCCGGTATCGGCCTTGACCGCACTGCCCTGGCGCTGTGCCCCAAACGCCAGGCAGAAGGCGCCGAGGACCGCAAGCAAAACCGCAACCCAGACCATCAGCGGGAGCCGCCGTCGTTGGCGCGAAGCTGCCTGCCCTTGCCGATGATGGCCCAGACGTAGTTGTAGGCCGCGATCCAGTGCCCCACGAGCCCCAATCCCAGGAAGATCCACGCGACCGTGGCATAGACGTCCGCGGCGGGCACCGGAAGCTTGGAGAGCACCAGCAGCGGCGTGCCCACCAGCAGCAGGCCCGTCCGGATCTTTCCGATGCGGCTCACCGGCAGATCCGGGTGGCCGTGGAAATAGAACACTGACAGAGCCAGCAGGACCGCGTCCGGGACCAGCAGCGCGGCGAGATACCACCACTCGACGACGCCTGCGATCACGAGGGTCACGGCGACGGCGATCAGGGAGAGCCTGTCCGCGATCGGGTCCATGACCCGTCCGAGGTTGGACATCTGATTGAAGCGGCGGGCGATGTAGCCGTCCACCCAGTCGGTACTGGCCATGACGGCGAGCACGAGGGCACCGTAGCCGTACTTGTGCTCCGAGAGGACCAGCCAGATGAATAGCGGAACGCCGAGGAAGCGCACCACGGTCAGGACATTGGGAACCGTGAAGACCGCGTCGCGGTGGACGAGGGGCTGCCCGGGGCGGGCGCCGGCGCCGATGAATTTCATCGATTCCCCCTTTCCGTGGACGGCAACGGTTTGGCGTTTAGGTTCAGGGATCTGTCTAGCCCTTTATCAGCCTGCGCACCAGCACCGCGAGGGCGGCTCCAGAGGCGGCGAGCACAGCCAGGGGCTTCCAGCGCCGCTTGATCGTGTCGGCCAGGCCCTGGCCGTCAGCGGATGTGGCCGACCCCGCCGAGGATCGGGCTGAGGCGCGGAAGCCTGCGATCTTGTCGCTGAGCTGCTCCTTGCCGTCCTGGAGCCGGACCTGGGCGGCCGACAGAAGGGTTTGGGCCTGGGTCTTGACATCGAGTTCGCGGCCGAGGTCGTCGCGGACGCCGGTGAGGTGCGTGCGCCGCAGGTCCAGCCGGCGTCGGAGTTCAGCCTCTGTGGGCGGCGGCCCGAAGTCGGGCTTGGCGGCAGCCTTTGCTTCCTTTTCCGCCGTCGCCTTGGCGGCGGCGGCTTCCTTGGCGGCCTTCGCCGCTTTGTACTGCTCGGTGCTCGGATCCAGGATCCTGGCGTCGAAGGCGGAGCCTTCCTTGGCGATGCCGAGATCGTACTTGAGCCCCCGGATCGTCTCCTCGGGGACCAGTGGCATGAGCTTCTTGAACTTGTTCTGCCCGATGAGCGCCCCGATCGCGGCGATAATCAGGCAGACGGCGGAGACCAACAAGGCGGCGAGCCACGCGGGCATGATGGTGGCCAGTCCCATGATCGCTGCAATGAAGAGTCCGATCACCAGGAGTCCAACGAAGACAAGGGCGACGGCGAAGAAGGCACCGGCGACGCCGAGCTGGGTCCCCTTGCGTTTGATTTCGGCCTTGGCCAGGGCAATCTCGTCACTGAGTTGCCGGGGCGCCAGCTTGAAGATCATCTTCAGGGTTTGCGGCAGCGCGGAAATGCGCAACCCACCGCCTGTCCCGCCGCTGTGACGTCCGCTCATCGGTCCCGCCTAACTGGTGCCATCCGTCGATCCGCTCGCGCGGGCTTGCCGGGTCTGGACAGCTTCGCACAGACCCCGGTGTCAAAACTATCATTTAGGCTCTTGGGAGGCCTTTTCGGGCAAGGTGTGGCGCGCCCGCCCAGCCACCGGCCGGCCACCCCGGCGGGCCCTAGGATGGACCACTGTGAGCACACCCCACAATCCCGGTGATTCCCTGAGCCGCCGTCGTAAATTCCTCTACATCCTGACGCTCGGCGCTTTGACCGCCCTCGGGCCGTTCACGGTCGACCTCTACTTGCCCGCATTCCCGGCCCTGGAAGACAGCCTTGGCGTCTCCGCGGCCGCGGTGCAGCTGACGCTCACGGGGACGACCATCGGTTTCGCGCTGGGACAGCTGGTCGTGGGCCCGCTGAGCGACAAGTTCGGCCGGCGCCTGCCCCTGATCGTGGCGACAGCGGTCCACATCGCGGCGTCCCTGGGCGCAGCGCAGTCCACGGACATCGCCACGCTGGGTTTCTTCCGCGTCCTCATGGGTGTCGGGGCTGCAGGGGGCGGCGTGGTGGCCATGGCCATGGTCCGTGACCTGTTCAGCGGCTACGCGATGGTGCGGATGTTCGCGAGGATGGCCCTGGTCAACGGGCTGGCCCCGATCCTCGCCCCGGTCATCGGCTCCCAGCTGCTGTTGCTGATGCCCTGGCCCGGCATCTTCTTGTTCCTGGCCGCCTACGGGACCTGCGTCATCATCGCGGCCCTCTTCGTGATCCGGGAAACCCTGCCGCCGGAACTGCGCGGCAAAACCGGGATGACCATGGGCCAGCGTTACAAGGTGCTGTTCTCCGACCGGATCTTCGTAGGCCTGCTGCTGGTGGGCGGGATGAACTTCGCGGGCCTCTTCACCTACCTCTCCGCCTCGCCTTTCCTGTTCCAGAATGTCTACGGGTTCACGCCCCAGCAGTACGGCCTGCTCTTTGGTGTCAACTCGCTGGGCATCGTGGCAGGCGTGCAGACCAGTGCGCGGCTCATCAAGCGCGTCCCGCCGCAGTGGATCCTGGCTTGTTCCACGGCCTGGATGTTCGTCATGGCCGTCCTGATTGTCGTCTTCGACCAGCTGGGGTTCGGGCTGTGGGGCGTCCTGGTGCCGCTGTGGTTCTACATCCTGGGCGCCGGTTTCACCTTCCCCACCGTGCAGGTCCTGGCCCTGGCCAAACACGGAGCGCAGGCCGGAACCGCGGCTTCACTTCTCGGCGCGGCGACCTTCTTGATGGCGGGCCTGGTCTCGCCGGTGGTCGGCTGGCTCGGCGTCAGCTCCGCAACCCCGATGGGCGCCGTCCAGGCCGTCTGCATCCTTCTGGCGGCCGCTGCACTGTGGCTGGTTGTTCGGCCCAGCACGGTGCCACCGATCCAGTAGCCGGGCCCTCCCCCGGGGCACATGCCCATTCATCGCGGCCTCTCCCACGGGACATGCCCATTCTTCACGGCCTCCCCCACGGGACATGCCCATTCTTCACGGCCTCCCCCGCGGGACATGCCCATTCATCGCGGCCTCCCCCGCGGGAAATGCCCATTCTTGGCGCCCGGGGCTGGACATATTGGCACTATGTCCATCCGCCAGGACCACCACTGGACATGTCCCCAAGGGCATCCCGCCAGCACTGAGCATGTCCCCCGGACAGCCCCAGTACAGAGAACACCGTGGCCCGACCCTGTGCCTGTGGCGCTGCCCAGCCGTACTCTGCACCCCTGCACACTTGTGCCTGTGCCTGTGGCGCTGCCCAGCCGTACTCTGCACCCCTGCACACTTGTGCCTGTGCCTGTGGCGCTGCCCAGCCGTACTCTGCACCCCTGCACACTTGTGCCTGTGCCTGTGGCGCTGCCCAGCCACATCTTGCACCCCTGCACCCCTGCACCCCTGCAGCTCTTGTCCTCTGGCCCGTCGCTCCGCCAACATGGCCTGCACTCTGGCCTCTGCCCTATGGCCCCGCCCAGCCGCCCACGCATCGCTGTCCGTGGCCTGCAGCCCTTGCGCCCCGTCGCGCCCTGTTCGACGTCGGCGCCGGGCGATAAAGTTATTTCATGCCCGACAGGCAGGATCACCAGCCCCTTCCGGCCACTTGGCAGCGGTACGACGCCGGAATCCTGCCCCTGTGGTGGGATCGCTTGTGTGCTCAGACCAGTCCGCAGTCGGCGGCCCTGTTCGCCGCCGGCCTGTTCACCGAAGACCGCCGCCGCCCAATTGCCCAGTGGTACAACCCCGCATATGACTCCGCCCTCCTCGTGGCACCGGAGTCTTCCCCGGAGTGGCCGGTGCAACGGTTCGGCATCTTTTATGCGCCCCCGGGCGGCGGATTCACCCAGGTGCACTCGGCGCCGCATGAATGGCACCCGCGGGAACCTCGGAAGTCCCCCACGGAGCTGGAGGCCTTCCAGGCAGCGGTCGCCGAGGCCCAGCGCTTCCTTCAGGTGGAAATGTACTTCGTCTGAGCCCCTGAACTGCCCGCCAGTGCGTTCCCCGGCGGAAAGTCCTGGCCATTGACGGGGCAACAAAAAGAGGAAATAAAAAAGGTCCCGCGGCTGGTTTTCACCGGCCGCGGGACCTGTCCGCTCCTCCTGCTGGACTTGAACCAGCAACCCTTCGATTAACAGTCGAATGCTCTGCCAATTGAGCTAAGGAGGAATGAAGCAGGTACGACATTAGCAAAGGTTTTGCCGGTAGGGAAATCGGCCACGGGGCCAGCGCCTGCCAGTCGCGAAATACCCCCTCCGGGTATAAAAAAGTCCCCGTTCCGGAACCCGGAACGGGGACTGCGCGCTCCTCCTGCTGGACTTGAACCAGCAACCCTTCGATTAACAGTCGAATGCTCTGCCAATTGAGCTAAGGAGGAATGAAGCGGGTATAAGCCTAGCAAACACCAGCCCGGGAAACGAAATCGGCGGCTCAGGCGTCCGAGCGCAGGGACCGCCGCTGCATCTCAAGTTGCATGAGTTCGCGATTCAGCCGCTGGAATTCCTCAGGGTCGGCCGAGGCGTCCAGACGCTGCAGCTGGCCCATCTTCTCGGCCTTGACCCGGGTGATCTGGAGCTCGAACAAGCGGGCGAGGATGTCCTTGCAGTAGCGCAGGACGCCTTCGGGGGTGTTGGCCGGCAGGGGCACCACGGAGAGCTCGGACACGAGCGGGCGCAGGGGCTCGGGGACCTCCTGCAGCAGCTGCTCGACCCAGCGCACCGGATCCCCCGAAAACCCGAGTCCGGTGGCCCGGATGGCCTCGTGGATGGCGAGATAGGCGGGTGTGGAGAACCGCGCCTCCGAGAAGCGCTGCCACGTCTCGCCCTCGAGCATGCCGGGTTCCTGCAGTGCGACCTCGAGCGCCTGGCGCTCCATCGCGGCCACGGGGTCCCGGGGATCAGGGCGGTTGAAGGACGGGAGTACGGCCGACGGCGGCAAGGGGGCAACGCCGGGCGCGGTCCCGGCAAAGCCGCGGCCGGACCCTGCATACCCCTGCCCGCCGCCCTGCCCGTGACTCTGGGCCTGGCCGCCGCCCGGTGGAGCCGATGCAGCCTGTGCGGCGCGCTTGGTCGCCGCGCCGACGGCCCTGCTGACCTCCTCGACCGGCATCCCCAGCCAGCCGGCGAGCTCCCGGGCATAGGCCGGCCGGATTCCGGCGTCGCGAATCTGCGCCACCACGGGCGCGGATTCACGCAGGGCCGCGATCCGGCCCTCGACGGTGTCCAGATTGTGCCGCTTCAGGGTGGCCCGGATGGCGAATTCGAACAGCGGTCGGCGGCTCCCGATCAAGTCCCGGACGGCGGAATCGCCCTTGGACTGGCGGAGTTCGCAGGGGTCTGCGCCGTTGGGTTCGACCGCCACGAAGGTTTGTGCGACAAACCGCTGGTCCTCTTCGAAGGCGCGCAGTGCCGCCTTCTGGCCGGCGGCGTCGCCGTCGAACGTGAAGATGACCTCTCCCCCGCTGCCGTCGTCGGAAAGCAGCCGGCGGGCGATCTTGATGTGCTCGGTGCCGAAGGCGGTGCCGCACGTGGCTACCGCCGTCGGAATGCCGGCCAGGTGGCAGGCCATGACGTCGGTGTAGCCTTCCACCACCACGAGCTGGCGGTCCTTGGCGATGTTGCGCTTGGCGAGGTCGATCCCGTAGAGGACCTGGGACTTCTTGTAGAGCGCGGTTTCGGGGGTGTTCAGGTACTTCGGGCCCTGATCGTCCTCATAGAGCTTGCGGGCGCCGAAGCCGATGGTGTCACCGGCGATGTCCCGGATGGGCCAGATCAGCCGGCCGCGGAAGCGGTCATAGATTCCCCGGCCGCCTTCGGAGAACATGCCGGTCAGCTTGAGTTCCGGGTCCGTGTAGCCGCGGCCGCGGAGGTGCTTGAGGAGCGAGTCCCAGCCCTGCGGCGCGTAGCCCACGCCGAACTGTTCGGCCGCCGCACGGTCGAAGCCGCGCCCGTAGAGGAAGTTGCGGCCCTCAGCGGCGCCGGGGGTGAGCAGCTGGGCACGGAAGAACTCGTCGGCCACCTTGTGCGCGTCCAGCAGCCGCTGGCGCCGGCCGATGTCCTCCCGGTTGGGCCCGGAGCCGCCGTCCTCGTAGTGGAGCTCGAAGCCGATCCGGTGGGCCAGCTTCTCCACGGCCTCGTGGAAGGAGATGTGGTCCAGCTTTTGGACGAAGGAGATGACGTCGCCGTCCTCGCCGCAGCCAAAGCAGTGGTACCGGCCAACCTGGGGTCGAACGGTGAAAGATGGAGAACGCTCGTCGTGGAAGGGGCACAGACCCTTGTAGGACCCGAGCCCGGCTCCCTTGAGCGTCACGTAACCGTCGACGACTTCCTTGATGTCGGTGCGCTGGCGTACTTCATCGATGTCTTCGCGTTTGATCAGGCCGGCCACATTGCCATCCTAGTCCCCGGGTACGACGCCGACGGGCCGGCCATGGGGGCCCTCACCACAGCGACGGCAGGCTGCCCACGAGACGCTCGTACATGGCCAGCGCCGAGCCGTCCGTCAACGACGCGACCTGGTCGATGACGACACGCAGCCGCGCGGCGTCGTCGCCCGCGTCGAGCCAGTCGGCGGCGAACATCGGTTCCAGATGGCGGTCCCCCGTGGCGCTGAGCGCGGTGACGAGGGCATGCAGGACCTCACGCTGACGCTCGTAGATGGGCTGCCGGTGTTCGGTGGTCATCACGAAGGTGGTGGCCAGGCCCTTCATGACCGCGATTTCCATCACGGTTTCATCCGGAACGATCAGCTCCGCGTTGTAGCGGGTCAGGTTTTCCGGACCGTAGACCGTGCGGGTGGCCTCCAGCGCGCTCTGGCAGAAGCGGCCGATGAGCTGGCTGGTCATGTCCTTGAGCGCCGCCATGGCTTTGCGGCTGCCGTCGGCCTCGCGCACCCAGACATCCGTGGCCTCCAGCCGGGCCAGGGCGGCGTCGATCGCGGCGGGATCGTTGTGCGGCAGGTACCACTGCTTGGCGTAGCCGACGACGCGGGCGCGGTGGTCCGGGTTGTCCATCCAGCGCAGCTGGAAATGCCCTGCCACGATCGCGTCCTCGACGTCGTGCACCGAGTAGGAGATATCGTCCGCCAGGTCCATGACCTGCGCTTCGAGGCAGGACCGGCGTTCCGGGGCGCCGTCGCGGATCCAGTCGAAGATGGGGAGGTCGTCCTCGTAGGCACCGAACTTGCTGGTCCGCTCCCCGTGGATGACCGGGGCGTTTACCGCGGACCACGGGTATTTGGCGGCGGCATCGAGACTGGCCCGGGTCAGGTTCAAGCCGGCCGGCCGGCCGTCGGCGGCGAGGACCTTTGGCTCCAGCCGGGTCAGCAGCCGCAGCGTCTGGGCGTTGCCTTCGAAGCCGCCGATCCCGTGCGCCACCTCGTTGAGGGCGGCTTCGCCATTGTGGCCGAAAGGCGGGTGGCCGAGGTCGTGGCTGAGGCATGCGGTGTCCACGACGTCGGGGTCACAGCCCAGCGCACGGCCCAGTTCGCGGCCCACCTGGGCAACTTCGAGGCTGTGCGTGAGCCGGGTCCGGACGAAGTCGTCGGTATCCGGGGCCACCACCTGGGTCTTCGCGCCGAGCCGGCGCAGCGCCGAGGAGTGCAGGACCCTTGCACGGTCACGCTCGAAGTCCGAGCGGTAGGTGCTCTTGGGCGGCTCCTCGACCCAGCGGGCCCAGTCGCGGGAGGTATACCCGTCCAGGACGGGCGCGGTGGTCCGGGTCTCAGCCACCGGAGACATCCAGTTCGGCGAAGGAAATATCGCGGGTCTGGGCGTCATCCAGCGTCCGGTTCAGCAGCCAGTCCTTTGGCAGGGCCGGTTTTTTGGGCGAACCAGCGCGGCCGCGCGGACCCTCGGCGTCGCCTCCGGGATACGGCGAGTCGAGGTCCAGCTGGTCCAGGGTACCGCGCAGCACCTCCAGGCTGGTGACGAGCGCCAGCTTGGTCCGCAGTTCGCTGCCGACCACGTAGCCCTTGAAGTACCAGGCAATGTGCTTGCGGATTTCGCGCAGGGCTTTGCCCTCGTCCCCGAACGTTTCGACCATGAGCTCAGCGTGCCGGTACACGCTCTCGGCAACCTGGCGCAGGTCCGGCCGGTGCCGCTGGTCGCTGCCTTCGAACGCGGCCATGAGGTCGCCGAACAACCAGGGCCTGCCCTGGCAGCCACGGCCGACGACGACGCCGTCCACACCCGTTTCGCGGACCATCCGGACCGCGTCCTCCGCGGACCAGATATCTCCGTTGCCGAGAACGGGAATGTCCGGCAGGGCTTCGCGCAGCCGGGCGATGGCGGACCAGTCGGCCTGGCCGGAATAGAACTGGGCGGCCGTGCGGCCATGAAGGGCGACGGCTGCGACGCCGGAATCGCGGGCAATCCGGCCAGCATCGAGGTAGGTCAGGTGGTCCTCGTCGATGCCCTTGCGCATCTTGATGGTCAACGGGACATTGCCCTTGGAGGCTTCCTTCACCGCGGTCTGGACGATGGAGGTGAAGAGGTCGATCTTCCACGGCAAGGCCGATCCGCCGCCGCGCCGGGTGACCTTGGGCACGGGGCAGCCGAAGTTGAGGTCGATGTGGTCCGCCCGGTCCTCCTCCACCAGCATCCGGACGGCCTGGCCGACGGTGACGGGGTCCACGCCGTACAGCTGGACGGAACGGACTTTTTCGTCGTCGTCGTGCGAAATGATGCGCAGCGACTCCGGCGTGCGCTCGACGAGGGCGCGCGAGGTGACCATCTCCGCCACGTACAGGCCGCCGCCGTATTCACGGCACAGTCTGCGGAAGGCGGAGTTGGTGATGCCCGCCATGGGAGCCAGGATCACGGGGGTGTCCACCGTGATCGGGCCCAGCTTCAGGGGCGGGAGTTCCAGCTTGGGGGCGGGAGGGGTTGCTACAACAGTCACCCGACCATTGTCTCAAAGACGGGCAAATCGGCCCGGTCCCGCTCCGGCTATGTGGAAATCTTCCCGATCTGGCGGCGTTCGGGGTGCCTGCAGATTCCTCGTCAGCCCCGCAGTGCGGCCCGCCGCCCGCGGCGCGTGGCAGCACCGGCGCCGTCGGACCCGCCCGGGTCGGACCCGCCCCAATCCGGGGCGGCCCCATCCGGCGCGATCCGGTCCGACGCGGGCCCTACCGGCCTGCCCCGATCCGACGGAGTCCGTTCCGACGCGGGCCCTGCCACCGCACCACCCCTGATGCCGGTGGCCTTGACCACCAGCACGGCGATGAGGGTGGTGACCGGCACGGCCAGGACGAGGCCCACGGAGCCGACGAGGGTGCGGATGACTTCCTCGGAGAGTTCGGCGCTGGTCAGGGCGTCCCCGAGCGGCCGCTCGTAGAGCATGACCAGGATCAGCACCGGCAGGGCCGCGCCGGCGTAGGCAAACGCGATGGTGTAGACGGTGGAGGCGATGTGGTCCCGGCCGATCCGCATGGCGGACGTGAAGAGCTGCCGGGCGCTGGTTTCGGGGGCGAGTTCCCACAGTTCCCAGACGGCCGAGGACTGCGTGATGGTGACGTCGTTGAGCACGCCCAGCCCGGAAATGATCAGTCCGCACAGGATGATGCCGGAGATTGAGATGTTGTCCGAGATGTTGGTCAGGGTGGCAGCGTCGTGGCTGCCCACACCGGCGAGGTTGGCGGCGTCGGTGGCCCAGGCCGCCAGCAGCGCCGTAATAGCGAGGCCGAACATCGTCCCGAGCAGCGCCGTCGACGTGCGGGCGGAGAAGCCGTGGGCGAAGTAGAGCACCCCGATCATGATCACCGTGGATCCCACGAGAGCCAGCAGCAGCGGCGGCTTGCCCTCGACCAGCCCGGGCAGCATGAACGAGACAAGCACAACGTACGCGCCGACAAGCCCGATCAGGGCCCGCAGTCCGCGCCAGCGCGCCACGGCGATCACCACGACGGCGTAGAGCACGGCCAGGAAGATGATGGGCAGGGTCCGGACAAAGTCGACGAAGACATAGGCCGGCGCGCCCTGGCCCTCGGCGTCCTGCACCTTCGAGAGGTTCAGGTAGCGGATCCCGTCCCCGGGCTTCACGCCGTGGGACTTCGCGACGTCAGGGTTGATGACCACTTTCACCGGGTTGCCGCCCTTGTCCGGCTCAGTGTAGGCGAACGTGCATTGAGAGCCCTCGTTCGGCGGCTGCGGCGCGGCGCCGGAACCGGAGGTGCCCTGCTGGGCGGCGTCACCGCCGGCCTGGATATCCGAACAGCTGCCGACGACGACCCGCTGGATCTTGCCGGTGTCAAACGTCACCCCCGGGGCCGCCGCGTACGGGCTGGCCAGCGTGATGCCTTCCTTGCTTCCCGACGGCCACATGAAGGCCATGGCCGCCAGGGTCAGCAGCGTCAGCGGGATCAGGATGGCAGCCAGGATCCAGTTGGCCTTCTTCCGCGCAGCCAACATTTGAGGCGTCGGCTCCGGATGTTCGTTGTGGGAGTGCGAGTGTCCGGCGCCCATCAGCAGTTCAACCTCATGCCGAAAACTTTACGGCGTGGGCGGTTCCGCTCAGGACCGATGACGCCGCGCTTACACCGGCGCGATGTTCTGGTTGACGTGGAAGAGGTTCTGCGGATCGTATTTGGCTTTGACCTCCCTCAGCCGCTTGTAGTTCTCCCCGTAGTTCTCCGCAACCCTGGGCAGGTCATCGCCATCCATGAAGTTGATGTAGCCGCCGGGGGCAGAATAGGGCCGCAGCGCGGCCGCGTAGTCCCTCACCCACGCGATGTTTGCCTCGTTTTCCGCGGGGTCCATCCACTGCGCCGCGATCACGGGCGAAAACTTCACGTTCCGGTTGGCGAACGCCGTGTCCGTCGCGCCCACCCGCTGGACCGCACCATCGATGGGGTAGATGTGTACCGCGGTCTGCACGCTGGGGACCTTGCTGCCGTGTTCGATGTGCGCCGCGATGGCACCGTCGTTCAGTTCCGCCAGAAAATCCGCTTTCCAGTAGGCCTGCATGCCAGGGGGCTGCAGCGGGTCGAAAGCCGAGTTCAAGGCGGGGTACGGCATTGATCCCACCATGGATCCCGCCGCCGGCGCGGCGTCCAGGAACGGCTGCCAGCGTGCCGGACCTTCCGCCGGATCACCGGTCCACATGCCGACGATGACGCACACCGGTTTGCCATGCCATTCCTCGGGCAGGAACGGAACAGGAGGACCCTGGTGGAAGCCCAGGAACGCGCCAAACTCTTCAGGGGCGGTAGCCATGTAGTCCCGGTAAAACCGCGCCACCGTCTCGGCATGCTCGATGGGGTAAATGATGATGCCGGCGTGGACCATGTCCACGGGGTGCATCCGGTACTCGAACGACGTCACGACGCCGAAGTTCCCGCCGCCGCCGCGCAACGCCCAGAACAGGTCCTCGTTCTCGCTTTCGCTGGCGGTAAGGAATTTTCCCTCGGCCGTGACGACGTCGGCAGAGAGGAGGTTGTCGCAGCTGAGGCCATACTTGCGGCTCAGGTATCCAATGCCGCCGCCGAGGGTCAACCCGGCGATTCCGGTCGAGCCGACAATGCCGCCGGGAGTTGCCAGCCCGAAGGCATGGGTCGCGTGGTTGAAGTCGGCCCACGTCGCACCCGGCTCCGCGCGCGCCGTCGCGGCTGCCGGATTAACCCGGACGCCGGTCATGTTGGAGAAATCGATGACCAGGGCGTCATCCCACGTGCCAAAGCCCGGGGCACTGTGTCCTCCACCGCGGACAGCCAGGTCCAGGGAGTTGTCCCGGGCGAAGTTGACGCAGGAGATGACATCGGCCACCTGGGATACCTGAGCCACCGCTGCCGGCCTCTTATCGATCATGCCGTTGAAGACTGCCCGTGCCGCGTCGTAGCCGGCGTCACCGGGCGTGATGATCTGCCCGCGGACTTGCCCGCGCAGGCTATCGAACTGTGTTCCGTTCATTTTGTATACCGTCGATTTCGTCGTGAGATTCGACCGGACGGTTCTCTGCGCTCCCAGCCGGCGTGGCGCCCGGAGGTTTACCTGCTCATGCCTACTCTTCCCGCATTTCCCCGTCAAGGGCGCCAGCAAATGCACGCATGCCGGCCGCACCCATCACCGGGGGCGCCGGCTCCGAATCCACACTAGGGACCACCGGCCTTGACGGGACCGGGCCGCAACCTATGGTTGGTAATTGACGGACGAAGGACCGGAAGGACACATACGTGGCAATGCGCAAACTCGACGACCGCGAGCCGGAGGCGGGCCGTTCCGGGCCCGCCGCCAAAGCCGTGCTGACCATCGCCGAAGCCGCCGGGGAGACCCGCGGAGTCGTGTTGATCCTGCACGGCGGGCGGGCCGACAGTTTTGACGCAGTCCGCGGCCGGCACCTGAGTCCGGCCCGGATGGTGCCCTTCGCCCGGGCGCTGCACAGGCAGGGCGGCCCGCACGGGCTGGCCGCGTGGACCCTGCGCAACCGCTACCGCGGCTGGAACGGGGAGGACATGTCCCCCGTTCACGATGCCCGCTGGGCGCTCGCCCGGATCAGCCAGGAACATCCCGGCGTGCCGGTGTACCTGCTGGGCCACTCCATGGGCGGTCTCACGGCGCTGTGCGTGGCCGACGACCCGCAGGTCGAAGCCGTCGTCGCGCTCGCGCCGTGGGTGAACCACAAGACTTCGGTCCAGCCTGTCGCGGGCCGCCGCGTCCTGATCGTCCACGGGACCGAGGACCGCTGGACCAGCCCGGCGAACTCACTGGACTACGCCCGGCGCGCCGAGGGCGTCGCCGCGTCCGTTGACTACGTCTCGCTCAAGGAAGCCGGCCATTTCATGATCCGCCGGCTGGCACTGTGGAACGTGCTTGCGAACGGTTTCGTCCTGGACGCTTTCGGCGAGGCAACGGAGGCCGATGTTTCCGGCGCCAGGGACGCATTGCGCAGCGCCCTGGGCGGAGCCCCGCCGGCGGCCGGAACGCGTATGCCGGTGGTGTTGTGATGCCGCCGTTCCCGCTCGATGCCTTCCTTGGAAGCCTGCCCTGGGTCATCGCGGGACTCGTGGTGCTGCTCGGAGTGACTTTCGCGGTTGCCGTGCGGCAGAACCGGCACTCCGTCATCGACACCGTCTGGGGTCTGGGCTTCGTGGTGGTGGCCGGCATCTCCTGGGTGCTTTCGGCCGGATACGGCGACGCCGGCAGGCGGCTGCTGCTGCTAGCCCTGGTCGCCGTGTGGGGCATCCGCCTCGCCGTCCACATCGGGGCACGCGCACGCGGCGGCCACGAGGACCCGCGCTACGTGGACATGCTCGCCGGAGCGCCCGGATCACGCCACGTCTATGCCCTGCGGCGGGTCTACCTGCCCCAGGGGCTGGTGATGTTCTTCGTCTCGCTCACTATCCAGGTCGGCATGTTCGCCACGGGAAGCCTGGGCTGGCTGGCGTTCGCCGGCGTCCTGCTCTGGATCCTTGGCTTCGTGTTCGAGACGGTCGGCGACTGGCAGCTGACGCAGTTTAAGGCCGATCCCGCCAGGCGCGGCACCGTCCTCAACACCGGACTGTGGCGCTACACCCGCCACCCCAACTATTTCGGCGACGCCGCCGTCTGGGCAGGGCTGTTCCTGGTGGCGGCCGATTCCTGGCCGGGTGTCCTGACCGCCCTCTCCCCCGCCCTGATGATCTGGACGCTCGCCGGCAAGACCGGGAAGCCGCTGACGGAAAAGGCAATGTCCGCGCGTCCCGGGTACAAGGAATACATCGACTCCACCTCCGGCTTCCTGCCCTGGCCGCCCCGGCGGCGGGTGGGCGGACACTGACGTGCGCGGCCCGGCAGGTGCCCGGCACGGGCTGGGCTGGCGGCCCGTGAAGTGGCGGCCGGAGCCCAGCGACCGGTTCTACCGTTTCATTGTCCGCACCGGGCTGGCGCTGCGCTGGCTGTTCCGGATCCGCGTCCTCGTCACGGGGCGGGAGCACCTGCCCCAGCCCGGGCCGCCCAATCCCTCAACCCGCGGCGCATCAACCCGCCTCCCGTCCCGCCCGGTGGTGCCCGGCCAGGGCGCCGTGGTCGCGATCACGCACTTCGGATACCTCGACTTTGCCTTTGCCGAGATGCTGCTGTGGTGGCACAACCGGGCCCAGCTGCGTTTCCTCATCACGCAGGGCGCCGCCGACCACTGGTTTGCCGGCCCCGCGGTCAGCGCCGCCGGGCATGTGGTGGTCGGGTACGGATCGGGAGCACACGCCTACGACGCCGCCGTCGCCCGGCTTAGGGAGGGCGAATACGTCGCCGTCCTGCCCGAGGCCGGCGTGAGCCGAAGCTTCACGGTGCGCGAATGCAAGACCGGTGCGGTGCGGATGGCCGCCGAGGCCGGCGTGCCGATCATCCCGGTCTCCATCTGGGGCGCCCACCGGCTGATGACCCGCCACCATGCCTTCTCGCCGCGGCGCGCCTGGCGCGCCCCGGTCCGCATCCACGTCGGCGAGCCGATCCTTCCGGGCTCGCTCCCGGACCCGTCCGACGACGCCCGGACCGCCACGGCGCGCCTGGCCAAGACCCTGCAGGACGGGATCGACGCCGGCATCGCCGACTTCCCCCTGCAACCGGCCCCCGGGGCCTGGTGGATGCCGGCCGGTCTCGGCGGCGGCGCCCCGACTGAGGAGGAAAGACGCCGGCTCGACGAGGCCGACGGCCCCCGGCGCGCAGGTGCCAAGCGCCGATAAGCCCTACTTCCGCCATCGTCTTGACTAAACTCCATGGGGTACAAAAAAGCACTCAATGGAGAGGGACACCTGTGGCAAGCACAGTCGTGACCAAGAGCGGAACCGAAGAACGCGGTCTCGCACGGATAGCCCAACGAATGGCGGCGTGGACGGAGCGGTGGTTCCCGGACGCCTACATCTTCGCCCTCGCCGGCGTCGTCATCATCGCGGTGGCCGCACTCGCCATCGGCGCCACGCCCCAGGCAATCGCCGACTCGTTCGGCAACGGCTTCTGGGACCTGACGGCCTTTACCCTGCAGATGGCCATGGTGGTCCTCACCGGCTACGTCGTGGCCACCTCCCCGCCCGTGGCGGGACTGATCAACAGGCTGGCGCTCGTGCCGTCAACGGCGCGGACCGCGGTGAGCTTCGTGGCCGTGCTCGCCATGTCCGTGTCCTTCCTCAACTGGGGGCTCAGCCTGATCTTCGGCGGGCTGCTGGCCCGCGCGATTGCCCGCCGCAAGGACCTGACGGTGGATTACCGTGCCTTGGGCGCGGCGGCGTTCATGGGCCTCGGCGCCGTCTGGGCCCTGGGGCTGTCCTCCTCTGCCGCGCAGCTGCAGGCCACGGCCGCTTCGCTGCCGCCGGCGCTGCTGAAGATCACGGGCATCCTGGACTTCGGCACCACGATCTTTACCTGGCAGTCGCTGCTGACGCTGGCCATCCTGATGGCCCTGACCACCGTGATTGCGCACTTCTCCGCACCCCAGGGCGGCTCGATCCGCACCGCAGAGGACCTGGGTGTGGACCTGGACGACGAGCCGGCCGAGTCCGCGCCGCGTTCCCGGCCGGGCGAATGGCTCGAATACAGCCGGGTCCTGCCGATCCTGGCGGGCGTCCTCACGCTCGGCTGGCTCGCCTCGCAGTTCCTCACCAAGCCGTTCCTCAGCGTGGTCAGCAGCCTCAACGGCTACCTGCTGGTGTTCCTCATCCTGGGCCTGGTCCTGCACGGGACGCCGCGGAACTTCCTGCAGGCCGTGACGAAGGCCGTCCCGGCCACCGCGGGCATCCTCGTGCAGTTCCCGCTGTATGCGGCGATGGCGGCCATCCTGACCAAGGCCACGGGAACCGGTGGCATGAGCCTCTCCACCCACCTCGCGGCGTTCTTCTCGGACATCGGCAGCGGCGGCGGCTTCGCCGTCGTCATTGCCCTGTACACGGCTGTACTCGGCATCCTGGTCCCCTCCGGAGGCGGAAAATGGCTGGTGGAGGCGCCCTACGTGATGCAGTCGGCCACCGATGTGCAGATGAACCTCGGCTGGACCGTGCAGATCTACAACATCGCCGAGGCGCTGCCGAACCTGGTCAACCCGTTCTTCATGCTGCCGCTGCTCGCGGTGCTGCGGCTGCGCGCCCGGGACCTGGTGGGCTTCACCTTCCTGCAGTTCGTCTTCCACCTGCCGGTGGTCCTGCTGCTCGTCTGGCTGCTGGGCATGACCTTCGACTTCGTGCCGCCGGTGATGCCCAAATAGCTGCTTTAAGGCAAACTGACCCGCAGCCGTGGCCGTTATCAAGCTTTATACGGCTACAGCTGCGGGTCAGTCGGGTTAAGGCCTAGGCCGGGTCGGAGACGACGAGCGTTTCCGAGCCCTGGACATGGGCCTTGCCGCTCTCGAGCAGCGGTTCGACGACGGTGCGCAGGGCGGTCATTGCGTCGTCCAGTTCGAGCATCACCGGGTGCTGGTAAGCGATCAGGGCCAACAGGTCCCGGACAGCGGCCTTGGCCTCGTCCGCGCCAAGCTTGGGCTCGTGGCCGAGGAACACCTCAGTTGGCTCAGTGGTCGAGGCCGCGCCGGCATCGGCGCCGCCGTCGGCTCCCGGAATTCCCTGGGCGTAGCTGACGGCGAACCCCTCCAGCCGGCCCTTGCGGCTGGCCGCGATGCCGTGTCCGAAGGCACTGGCCTTGGGCGCCCGCAGCACAATCGCTCCGTGGGCGCCGCTGAGGTCATCCAGGAACAGGCGCTGCACCGCGGCGACGCTCAGCTCCCCCGGGCTGTCCCAGCCGTGCACGGCGGTGTAGTAGCGTCCCACGACGTCGCTGAGCTCCACCGAGCCCGTGGCCAGGTCTTCGACCTGGTCGGTGGCCGCGGACTCCGAACCGTCGCCGAACACCGGCAGCTTGAGCGGAGCCGGGTCAACGACGACGAGGCGGGAACGCTGGATCGGGGCCAGGCCCGCGGCCTCGGCAAACGCCGCACCGGGGGTGCCCGGCTCCACTTTGCAGCGCAGTCTGGACACGCCCGACGGCGCCTGGGCGGCCTCGTGCCGCAGCATGGTCAGCAGTGTGGACCCGAGGCCGGCGCGGCGGTGGTCCCGGGCGACCTCGACATACGCCCAGAGCCGTTCAGGGTGCAGCGAAGCCTCGTGGACCACGGCGGCCGCCACCGGAATGGCGACACCGTCCACAACGTCCTCGGCCACGATGCAGCGGCGCCACGGGGAATTGCCCGAGGGCGACAGCGTCCCGCGGAACTGTCCGGCCTGGACGGTCTCAGGGCCGCCCCAGATTTCCAGCAGCGCGAGGTCGTCGCCTTCCCGCCATTCCCGGTATGCGATGGCCATGATCAGGCGCCAATCAGCCGTGCGGCCAGGTAACCCTCCACCTTGTCCAGGGAGACGCGTTCCTGGCTCATGGTGTCGCGTTCGCGGATGGTGACGGCCTGGTCCTCGAGCGTGTCGAAGTCCACGGTGATGCAGAACGGGGTGCCGATCTCGTCCTGGCGGCGGTAGCGGCGGCCGATGGCGCCGGCGTCGTCGAACTCGATGTTCCAGCTCTTGCGCAGCTGCGCTGCGAGGTCCTTGGCCTTCGGGGACAGGTCCTCGTTGCGGCTCAGCGGCAGCACGGCCGCCTTCACCGGCGCCAGGCGCGGATCGAGCTTGAGCACCGTGCGGATGTCCACCCCGCCCTTGGCGTTGGGGGCCTCGTCCTCGGTGTAGGCATCGATCATGAAGGCCATGAACGAACGGGTGAGGCCGGCCGCGGGCTCGATCACATACGGGGTGTAGCGTTCGTTGGTGGCCTGGTTGAAGTAGCTCAGGTCCGCGCCGGAGGCCTTGGCGTGGGTGGAGAGGTCAAAGTCGGTGCGGTTGGCGATGCCCTCGAGCTCGCCCCACTCCGAGCCCTGGAATCCGAAACGGTATTCGATGTCCGTGGTGCCCTTGGAGTAGTGGCTGAGCTTGTCCAGCGGGTGCTCGAAGAAGCGCAGGTTCTCTTCGCGGATGCCCAGGCCCGTGTACCAGGACATGCGTTCCTTCATCCAGTACTCGTGCCACTGCTCGTCGGTGCCGGGCTCGACGAAGAATTCCATCTCCATCTGCTCGAACTCGCGGGTGCGGAAGATGAAGTTTCCGGGCGTGATCTCGTTGCGGAAGGACTTGCCGATCTGGCCGATGCCGAAGGGCGGCTTCTTCCGCGAGGTGGTCAGGACGTTGGAAAAGTTCACGAAGATGCCCTGGGCCGTTTCGGGCCGCAGGTAGTGCAGGCCTTCTTCGCTGGCGACGGGGCCAAGGTAGGTCTTGAGCAGCCCGGAGAATTCATGCGGCTCAGTCCACTGGCCGCGGGTGCCGCAGTTGGCGCAGGCGATGTCCTTGAGGCCGTTCTCGGCGGGACGGCCCTTCTTCTCCTCGTACTCTTCCTCGAGGTGGTCCGCGCGGTAACGCTTGTGGCAGGACAGGCACTCCACCAGCGGGTCGGAGAACACATCGACGTGGCCGGAGGCCTCCCACACCTGACGGGGCAGGATGACGGAGGAATCCAGGCCTACGACGTCGTCGCGGCCGCGGACCACGGACTGCCACCACTGGCGCTTGATGTTTTCCTTGAGCTCGGCGCCGAGCGGGCCGTAGTCCCACGCAGAACGGGAGCCACCATAGATTTCACCGGCCTGGAAAACGAATCCCCGGCGCTTGGCGAGGGAAATGATCTGGTCGAGGACGGATTTTGCTGCCATGGGAACTCCAATTTTCTACAGGGCCGCTGGGTGCGGTCCGTGGTGTTGGCCCCGGGACGCCGGCTGGTTGCCGGCCGGGACGATACGAACAATGCAATGCAAACTCCAAGCCTACCGGCCCGCTACCGCTTCAGCGCGCCCTTGGGCCAGGGCAGGGTGGCCAGGACGATGGCGCCGAGCGTCAGGATGGTGCCAAGGACCGTCGGGAGGGCGATCACCGTTCCGGGCACCGGCAATATGAGGTCCAGGCCGAGGGACCCCAGAAGCTGGCCGGCGATCATGCCGAGGCCGGTGACCAGCACGCCCAGGCTGCGGACCAGGAGGGCGCCGATGCCGATGAAGATGCAGCCGAGCGGGCCGCCAAGGTAGTACCACCACTGCGCCGGAAGGGGGTTGCCGGCCCCGGCCACGGCGAGTTTGATCAGCCATGCCACCCACAGCAGGGCCGCTCCGGCGATGAAGTTCACGAGTGTCGCGGCGATGGGGGTGCCGTAGTGCACGGTGGCTGTGCCGTTCATGGCCTGCTGGAAACTCATCAGGAACCCGGCCAGGAGCGGAAGCATCACTGGAACCAGCAACTGCAGCCCGGATTCCCCGGCGCTGAACCTGGGCGACACCGCCCAGGCGACGGCGGCGACGGTGAGCACACTGCCGAGCACCCGGATGCCGGTAATGGGCCTCTTCCCCGCCGGTCCGATCCCCATCCGGTCCACCAGCAGGCCGCTGAGGGTCTGCCCCGTCACGGCGGCCACCGTGAAGAGGGCAACGCCGAGCAGTCCCACGGTGAAGGACTGGGCGAAGACGAAGAGGGCACCGATGCAGCCGGCCAGGACGTAGTACGGCGGAAACTGCCGTTCGCGCACGGCCGGGAGGATCCGCGCCAGCCCTGCCCGGCCCCGGGGCAAGGCCAGGGAAATGACCGTCATGACCAGCAGTCCGGTGCTGAAGCTGACGACGGCGGCACCGATTCCGTCCCCCAGCGCCACCCCGAGGGCGCCGTTGATCCGGCCCTGGATCGGGATGAACAGTCCCGTCGCGACGGCCATGGGCAGGCCGACGATCAGCGGAAGACGGCGGTGATGGGTCATAGGTGCCACCTTAGGTCAGGCATTATTGCTTGTATGAGCAATCCGGAATTCGAAGACATCACTATCCGCGACAGCATGATCCGGCTGGGCCAGCTGCTGAAACTTGCGAATCTGGTCGAGGACGGAGTGGAGGCCGCGGAACTGATCAAGAACGGGCTGGTGAAGGTCAACGGCGAAATCGACGAGCGCCGCGGCCGCCAACTGCACGACGGCGACACCGTAACCGTGAACGGCCGGACCGTGCGGATCAGCGCGCCCCCGGCCGCCTAGCCGCCCGTCCCGGCGTCGCTTCCCGGCGCACAACTTCCCCGGCGCGCCTACTTCTTGGCGTTGAGCACCACGTGCGTGAGGAACTCCGAGACGTGGCCGATCTCCTGCTGGTTGATGCCGTGCCACATGCCCGTGTAGAGGACCTTGGTGAGCAACACGTGCTTGCGCACCCAGCCGACGGTGTAGTCGATCTTGTCCTCGGTGATCACGGGGTCCTGCTGGTCCCGCCCCCAGAACAGCGGCACAGTGCCGTCCAGTTCGCCGTCGCGGAAGCTGGGGTCATCTCCGGCATCGACGACAAAACCTGACAGCCCGACGACGGCGGCAAAGTCCGCCGGCCGCTGCCGCAGCAGCGTGGTGGCCATGGCCATGCCCATCGAGAACCCCAACAGCGTCACCGACGGGTGGTTGGCTTTGACGCCGTCGAGCCAGTCCTGAACGTAGCCTGCGGCGACCTTGACGGCGTCGAGCGAGTAGTCAATGGACCCTGTCAGCGGGAACCAGGTGAAGCCCGGTCCCATGGCGATCGGGGCGCGCAACGAGGCCACCGCGAATTCCTGCGGCAGCATCCCGGCCAGGCTGAGCAGATCCTGTTCGTTGGCTCCGTAGCCGTGCAACAGGACAAGAAGCGGCTTGCCGGCCCGTTCCTGCTCCGGCTGGGACCATTGGACGACAGGGGCGGGGAAGGCGTCAGCGTGAGTCATGGAACTATTCTTACAGTTACCCGGCGGTAACAAATTACGGTGGCGCAGCTAAACGGGAACAGTGCAGGATAAGGGGGTGAGCAAAACCGATCCCATGGAAAATTCACCGGGCACCCCAGCCGAGACCACCGTTGACACCGTCACCCACCCGTGGACCCGGTATGTGGCGATGGGCGACTCATTCACGGAGGGCATCGGCGACCCGGAACCGGCCAGTCCGGGCGGCCATCGGGGCTGGGCGGACCGCGTGGCCGAGGAACTCAGCCGTGGGCACAACGACTTCGCCTACGCGAACCTGGCCGTCCGCGGCCGGCTCCTGCAGCAGATCGTGGACCAGCAAATGGCTCACTGCCTGTCCCTCAAACCGGACCTCATCACGCTCTCCGCAGGCGGAAACGACCTCATCCGCCCGGGCGGCGATCCGGACGTGCTGGCCGAAAAGCTGGATTCGGTGGTGCAGATACTGAGCCTGGGCGGCGCCACCGTCGTCCTGTTCAACGGCCCGGATACCGGCTCCACGGTGCTGGGCCGGATCCGCAGCAAGGTGGCCATTTACAACGAGAACCTGCGCACGATCGCCGCGCGCCACGACGCCGTGATCGCGGACATGTGGTCGCTGCGCCAGCTCAATGACCCGCAGATGTGGAATGTCGACCGGCTGCATTTCTCACCGCTGGGCCACCACACGATCGCGGCCATGGTGCTGGACTCGCTGAACGTCGAGCACACGCTCCAGCCCCTCTCCCCCAAACCGCTGCCGCAGCGCAGTTGGCGCGAGGCGCGCAGCGGGGACCTGGTGTGGGCCAGGGAGTATTTTGTCCCCTGGGTGGTCCGCCGGCTGCGGCACCGCTCCTCCGGCGACGGCATGACGGCCAAGCGGCCGCTGGCCGGCCCGGTGTTCGGTCCCGGCGTTCCGCTTGGTTCCGGAGAGGGCCCGCCCGGCGCCGAGGACGCTGTCCGGTCCTGAGGCTTCGGGCCTGAGCCTGCGGGGCATAAGCTGGAGGGACACTTCTCCGGCCCTACAGATGAGCCCGCAGATGAGAAGGCCCAGCAGCTGAAAGGCCCAGTACCGTGAGCAGTATGTTCTTCTGGATCATCGTGTTGTCCTTCCTGGTTCCCGTGGCGATGCGCCTCTACCGCAGGTCTGCCCGCGGCCGGAACCAGGGCACTCCGGGACAGTTCGGCCGGTTCCCGGGCAGCCAGAACAACCCCGGCCAGGGCAACCAGCCGCGTGATGGTTACACCCAGCAGGACTACTTCGGCGGCTTTGGCCAGCTGGGCGGCCCGAAGCAGTCGGGTCCGGCCAACGAGCCGTATCCCAACCCGCAATACCCCAGCCCGGAGTACCCCAGCGCGGAGTACCCGAACCCGCAGAACCCCAGTCCCCGGTTTCCGGACCAGCCGTTCCCGAACCAGCCGTACCCCGGCCAGCAGTACCCGAACCCGGTCGGCTACCAGTCCCCCGTCCCCTACGAGGACAGCCCCGAGTACCTGAACAACCCGCCGCAACCGCAGCGGCACGAACCGGCGCCGGGCGCGGGACAGGCGCAGGCGCCGCAGTCTCCGCCGCCGCCGCCGTCGGCCGGGCAGGGCTACCGGGCCCGCAAGCTGGCCGAGCTCGACCAGCAGTACACCGACGGCAAGCTGTCCATGGAGGACTACATGGCCCAGCGCGCGGAAATCATGAAGGGCTAGGACCCTGCTGGGCCGGTGAACTCGACGTCGGCCGCGTTGACGGTTCCCGCCGTCCGCCCCGGCGCCTTGTGGTACTGCCAGTACAGATTGGTGTGCGCGACCACCAGAGCCGGCGGCGGGGCGCCGTACTCGGTCAGGTCCTCGGTGGTGTGGGCGTCGGCGACCAGCGTGACGTCGTAGCCGCGGGTGATCGCGCCGTGCAGGGTCGAGCGGATGCACTCGTCGGTCTGCGCACCGGCCAGGAAGAAGCGCCCGATGCCGCGCCCGGCCAGCACGGATTCGAGGTCGGTGGCCTCGAAGGCGTCGCTGTACTCCTTGGCCACGAGCGGCTCCGAACTGCGGCGCGCGAGCTCCGGCACGTACTGCCACCCGTCGCTGCCGCGCGGGAGTTCCTCACCGCTGTGCTGCACCCAGACGACGTCCACCCCGGCGTCGCGGGCCTTGTCCACGAGCGCGGCGATTGTTGCGACGACGTCGTCGCGGCGGTATGCCTCGGCGACGACGCCGATCTGCATATCGACGACGAGCAATGCCGTGTTGGGACGGTTGAAGAGCGTGGTCACAATGCCTCCTGCATTCCCGGTGTCTGCCCACTCTAATCCCGAGGCAGCAAACAACGCGGGGTCACTTGCGGCCCATGATCCGGTGCCGGATGGGCGATAAGTGACCCCGCGTTGCTTTTGTTGAGGGTTGCGGCGTCAGTCGACCTGGGGGAAGCCGAGGTCGATCACCGAGGTGGACGGGTCCGGCCAGCGGGTGGTGACCACCTTGCCGCGGGTGTAGAAGCGGATGCTTTCCGGGCCGTACATGTGGGTGTCGCCGAACAGCGAATTCTTCCAGCCGCCGAAGGAGAAGGTGCCCACCGGCACCGGGATGGGCACGTTGACGCCCACCATGCCGGCCTCGACGTCGAACTCGAACTGGCGGGCGGCGCCGCCGTCGCGGGTGAAGATGGCCACGCCGTTGCCGAACTCGTTGTCGTTGACCAGCTTCACGGCGTCGGCGTAGGTCTCGACGCGGACCACGGAGAGTACGGGCCCGAAGATCTCGTCGTCGTAGACCTTCATTCCGGGCTTGACGTGGTCGATCAGGCTGACGCCGATGAAGAAGCCGTTGGAGTCGAATTCGTGTTCGCGGCCGTCCACCACCACGGTGGCGCCCTCGTGGGCCGCGCCGGCAACGTAGGAGGCCACCTTGTCGCGGTGCTCGGCCGTGATGAGCGGACCCATCTGGGAGGCCGGGTCCGTGCCCGGGCCGATCGTGAGGGCAGCCATGCGGGTGCTGATCGCCTCCACGAGGTCGTCGGCGATGCTGCCGACCGCGACGAGGACGCTGACTGCCATGCAGCGCTCCCCGGCGGAGCCGTAGGCGGCCGAGACGGCGGCGTCCGCGGCCATGTTGAGGTCGGCGTCCGGCAGGACCACCATGTGGTTCTTCGCCCCGCCCAGGGCCTGGACGCGCTTGCCGTGATCGGCGGCGCGCTTGTAGATGGACTGCGCGATCGGCGTCGAGCCGACAAAGCTGATGGCCTTGACCGCCGGGTGTTCCAGCAGGACATCCACGGCTTCCTTGTCCCCGTGGACCACGTTGAGCACCCCTGCCGGCAGGCCGGCCTCGGCGAAGACGCCGGCGATGAAGATGGCGGAGGACGGGTCCTTTTCACTCGGCTTGAGCAGCACGGTGTTCCCGCAGGCCAGGGCGCTGCCGATCATCCACAGCGGCACCATGGCGGGGAAGTTGAACGGCGTGATGCAGGCGACGACGCCGACCGGCTGGCGGACCGAGTGGACATCGACGCCGCCGGAGACCTGCTCGGAGCGTTCGCCTTTGAGCATGTGGGAGAGCCCGGTGGCGAATTCGATGTTCTCCAGGCCGCGGGTGATTTCACCTTCCGCGTCCGAGAGGACCTTGCCGTGCTCGCTGGTGAGCAGGGCCGCGAGTTCGGGCCGGCGCTGCATGAGCAGTTCACGGACCTTGAAGAAGATGGCGGTGCGCCTGGCCAGGCTCGTGGCGCGCCAGCCGGGCAGGGCGGCGCGGGCGGCCTCGATGGCCTCCTCGACGCGGGCGGCGGAGGCCAGGGCGACCTCTTTCTCCTGCTCGCCGGTGGCCGGGTTGAACACGGGGCCGAAGCGCTCGGCGTCGGAGATCAGGGCGCCGTTGATGAAGTGCGGGATGCGTTCCATGGGTGGGTCTCTTTCGTGAGGGGCAGGGCCGTGAAGGGCAGGGCCGTGGGGGGCTAGTTGGCGGACTCGAGGGTGCCGTCGACGAGCTTGACGATCATCGAGCAGTCCTGGCCGGACTGGCCGGAGTCGATGAGGCGCTGGAAAAGCTGCTGGACGTGCTCGCCGAGTTCCAGCGGGGTGCCGGTGTCCCGCGCGGCGCTGATGGCCAGGCCGATGTCCTTGTTGGCCAGTTCGGTGGTGAATGTCGGGGCGAAGTCGTTGTTGGACGCGGCGGTCGGCACGACGCCGGCCACGGGGTACCAGGTGCGCAGCGCCCAGCTGTCGCCGGAGGAGACCGACGCGATGTCCCAGAAGACCTGCTTGTCCAAGCCGAGCCGCTCGGCCAGGACCGCGCCCTCGGCGGTGGAGGCGAGGTTGATGAAGAGCATGAGGTTGTTGCAGATCTTCGCGGCCTGGCCGGTGGTGGCGCCGCCGGTGGGGATGATGTTCGCGGCCATGGGGCGGATGTATTCGGTGGCGTCGGCGACGGCGCCGGCCTCGCCGCCGATCATGAACGTCAGCGTGGCGGCCTTCGCGCCGCTCATGCCGCCGGAGACGGGTGCGTCGACGAAGCGGAAGCCGGCGGCAGCGGCGGCGTCGTGCAGGGCCTGCGCGGAGGCGATGTCAATGGTGGAGGAATCCACCAGGAGGGTCCGGGTGTCCGCGTGGGCAAGGACGCCGTCCTGGCCGAGGTACACGGCGCGGGCGTGCTCACCTTTGGGGAGCATGGTGAAGACGACGTCGGCGCCGGCGACGGCCTCGGCGATGCTGCCGGCGGCCTTGACTCCCCCGGCCTCGGCGGCGGCAACGGCTGCGCTGTTGAGGTCGAAGCCACGGACTTCGTGTCCGGCGTTTGAGAGGTTGACGGACATGGATCCGCCCATGTTTCCGAGTCCGATCCAGGCGATGACTGCCATGGCTTAAGCTCCTTTGCTTGATGTGCTGCCGGGCGCCTCGACGCGCTCCGGCGTGAAAGCCGAAACTCCGGCGCCCCGGTGTCCACCATCACACCCTGTTAGAGTGCAATCAAGGTAAAAAATCACAGATGCCATGTGCACAGATGCACAATCATGGCTCTGGCTCCGCCACACTCGCTGCAAAGGGGGACAATAGTGGACTTGCGCCGGCTACCGAGCCCCGACGACCTGCTGATCCTGCTGACCGTGGCACGCCTGGGCCGGTTCAACGCCGTGGCCGAGACGCTCGGCACCACCCACACCACCATTTCCCGCCGCGTCCTGGCCCTCGACAAACAGCTCGGCGGCCGGACGCTCGAACGCAGCCCGCACGGCTGGGAGCTGACCGAGCTCGGCAGCCAGGCGGTCGCGGCGGCGGAAGCTATCGAGGGCACTCTCGGTGCCCTCTCCAGCAGCATTGCCCGCTCCGGCGACGTGGTCTCCGGCCTGGTCCGGATCAGCACCCCGGACGGCTTCGGCGCCGAATTCCTGGCACCGGCCCTCGTGCGGCTGCAGCGGGCGAATCCGCTGCTCAACGTCGAACTGCTCAGCGCCACCCGCAAGGTGAGCCAAAACCGCTCCGGCGTGGACCTGGAAGTGGTGGTGGGCAACATGGACACCACCACCGCCCGCGCGATCTTCCTGAGCAACTATTTCCTCAGGCTGTACGCCAGTCCCGGCTATGCGCAGGAGCACGGGCTTCCGGCAACGCTCGACGACGTCCGGCAACACGGCTTTGTCTCCTACGTGGAATCGGCGCTCCAGGTCGCCGAGCTGGGCCACCGTTCAACGCAGCTGCCGGTGCCGCGGTCCAGCTTCCAGGCCACAAGCGTCTTCGCCCAGCTGGAGGCCGTCCGGCGGGGCGCCGGGATAGGCCTGCTCCCCAATTTCCTCGTGGCGGGCCGGCCGGAATTTCTGCCCGTCCTGCCGGACGACTTCCAGCGCCAGCTGCCCATCTGGGCTGTGGCCCGGCCCGAGGCGCTGCGTTCGGCCCCGGTCCGTGCCGTGCTGGAGGCGATTCGCGGCGAAATCCGGGAGCGGCAGGATGTGCTGTCCGCCTGAGGCGCCAGCGCAGCCGGACTGGTGCCTGCGGCGTTAGCCTGCCGCGTTAACCTGCGGCGTTAGCCTGCCGAGTTAACGCAGACTGCCCGGGTCCGCGCGGTGCGCGGATCCGGGCAGTCTGCCCCCACCGGGTCTGGTGAGGCCGGTGAGGATTACCGCTTGCTGGCGGCGAGGAGGTCGGCGGTGCCACGGGCGTCGGCGGCGTCGACGTCGCGGAGAGAAATGCCGCGGGTTTCCTTCAGGAAGAACACCGCAACCAAAGTGACCACACAGGCGCCGAGGAGGTAGATGGCGACCGGGACCGAGGACTTGTACTGGCTCAGGAGCGCGACGGCGATGATCGGAGCCAGCGAACCGGCCACAATCGAGGTGACCTGGTAGCCCAGCGAGACACCGGAGTAGCGCATCCGGGTCGGGAACATTTCGGCCATGAGCGCCGGCTGGCCGGCGTACATCAGGGAGTGGAACAGCAGGCCGATGGTGATCGCAGCGAGGATGATGAAGTCGTTCTTGGTATCCATCATCGGGAAGGCGAAGAAGCCCCACGTGCCGCCGAGGATGGCGCCGGCCATGTAGACGGGCTTGCGGCCGACGTTGTCCGAGAGCCTGCCGACCATCGGAATCACGGCGAAGTGGACGAGGTGCGCCACGAGCAGCAGCAGCAGGATCCGCGAGGTGTCCGTCTGGACGACGACCTTCAGGTACGTGATCGAGAACGTGACCACGAGGTAGTAGAGGATGTTCTCGGCGAAGCGCAGGCCCATCGCGGTGAAGACGCCGCGCGGGTAGCGGCGGAATACTTCGGCCACGCCGTAGCCCTTGTTCTCAACCTCGACTTCCTTTTGGGCCTCCAGGAAGATGGGGGCGTCCTGGACCTTGGTGCGGATGTAGTAGCCGACCAGCACGATCACGGCGGAGAGCCAGAAGGCGACGCGCCAGCCCCAGCTGAGGAAGTCGGCGGAGGACAGCACGGAGGACAGCGTGAACAGCACGGCGGTGGCGAGCAGGTTGCCGAGCGGAACGGCAGACTGGGGCCAGCTGGCCCAGAACCCGCGGGACTTGCTGGGGCTGTGCTCGGCGACGAGGAGGACGGCGCCGCCCCATTCGCCGCCGACGGCGAAGCCCTGGGCGAAGCGCAGGAAGACCAGCAGCGCCGGGGCCCAGTAGCCGATCTGCGCGAAGGTGGGCAGGCAGCCCATCAGGAAGGTGGAAACGCCCACCAGGAGGATGCTGACCTGGAGCAGCTGCTTGCGGCCGAACTTGTCGCCGAAGTGGCCGAAGACGATGCCGCCGATCGGGCGGGCGACGAATCCGACGGCGTAGGTCAGGAACGCGGCGATAATGCCGTCGAGTTCCGTGCCCGAATTGGGGAAGAACGTCTTGCCGAAGACCAGCGTGGCGGCGGAGGCGTAGAGGAAGAATTCATACCACTCCACCACCGTGCCGGCCATGGAGGCCGTTACTACCTTCTTCAGTCCGGACGTTTTGACGTCCGGCTCGTCTGCGCGCGTTGTCGCGGCGTTTTCCGTGCTCATGTGAACTCCTTCGGTGTCGCCTTCGACACCCTGCGGACCATTGGACTGAGGACGCCCGTGATGTAGGGCACATGGCGTCATTCCCCATGAGTATGGACGCTCCCGCCCTGAGCCTCAACGGCCATTAGTGCAGAGCGCATCTGCAAAAATGCACAAGCGGGCCGGCCTAGTGGCCGAAGAAGGTCCCCCGGAGCTGCCCGCTGAGCTGGCCGATTTCGGTCAGGAAGCCGTCGTGGCCGATCGGCGCTTCAATGATGTGCAGTTCCGGGCCGCCCGGCAGGGCCTCTGCCAGTTGACGGGACTGGGCCGGGAAATACAGGCGGTCCGAGTCCACGGCCGCCACCAGGAATTCGGCGGTGGCCGGAGCCAGTGCCTCCCCGAGGCTTCCGCGCCCCCGGCACACATCGTGGCTCATGAGGGCTTCGGTGATCGCGATGTAGCTGTTCGCGTCGAAACGCCGGGCCAGTTTGCTGCCCTGGTGGTCCAGGTAGCTTTCCACCTGGTAGCGCCCGCGTCCGGCCAGCGATCCGGCTTCCAGGGGCGTCTCGGACTCCTGGGCGTTGCGGCCAAACCGGCCGTCCAGTTCGGCCGCTGAGCGGTAGGTGATGTGCGCGATGCGCCGGGCGAGGGCGAGCCCTGCTTCGGGTTCCGGGCCGCCGTAGTAGTCCCCGCCCTTGAAGTGGGGGTCCTGGCGGATGGCCAGCGTCTGGGCCTGCGCGAAGGCAATCTGTTCGGCGGTGCTGCTGGCGCCGACGGAAATCACGGCGCAGCGCCGGACCCGGCCGGGAAACGTGACGGCCCATTCAAGGGCGCGCGCGCCGCCGAGCGAGCCGCCCAGCACCGCGTACCAGCTGCCGATGCCCAGGGCATCGGCCAGCCGCGCCTCGGCAGCTGCGGTGTCCCGCAGGGTGACCAGCGGGAACCGCGATCCCCAGGGGCGCCCGTCGGGGGCCGGGGTGGAAGGTCCGGTGGATCCGTAGCAGCCGCCCAGGATGTTGATCGAAACGACGAAATACTTGTCCGTGTCCACGGGAGCCCCGGGTCCGGCGAGCTGTTCCCACCAGCCGGGCTCCCCGCTCTCGCCGCGGGTCACGTGTGTGTCGCCGGTCAGGGCGTGTTCAATGAGCACGGCGTTGGAGGCGTCCGCGTTCAGGGTCCCCCACGTCTCGTAGGCGAGCACCACATCCGGCAACGGAGTCCCGGATTCGAGCTGCAGATCACCGATCCTGACGAACTGGACGGTCCCGTCAGGGGTCCGGGATGGTTTGGTTTCGGGAACACCCGTGCGGGTGACGGCAATCGTCATGTGAGGACCTATCTTGGCGCTTGCCCGCCGTCAGCTGACCGGCAGGCCAGGTCTTCACCCGGGGCACCCCGCCGCAAAAGGAGGGTTGCCGGCCAGCAAGCCGGGGCTGTCGCTGGCACTCATGACCTGGTACGAGTCTACGAAACGGGGTGCGGAAATGACGAAGATTATGACTTCCATGTGACAGCCGGACCAGTCAGCACCGCAGACTCCCCACCTTGACAGCCGTGACCGGCGGGTCGCCCCGGAGTGCCGGCGATTCCCGGTGTCATGCCCGCAAAGGTGGGGAAATTCGGCGTGAGCTTCGGCCTAGGCGGACTTGGCCGCGCGGAATCCGGCGTCAAGGTCCGCGAGGATGTCGTCGATGTGCTCCAGTCCCACCGAAAGCCGCACCAGCCCGGGGTTCACCCCGGCGATCACTTGCTGTTCGGGCGAGAGCTGGCTGTGGGTGGTCGACGCCGGATGGATCACCAGCGACCGGACATCGCCGATGTTCGCGACGTGCGAGTGCAGTTCGAGGGCATCGACGAACCGCTTGCCGGCCTCCGCTCCCCCTGCAATGTTGAACGCCACGACGGCGCCGGTCCCCTTGGGCCCGTACTTGCGGCCGCGCTCGTACCAGAGGCTGGACGGCAGCCCGGCGTAGGCGACTGATTCGACGTCGTCCCGCCCCTCCAGCCAGTGCGCCACCTTCGTGGCGTTGGCCACGTGGCGCTCGACGCGCAGGCTCAGCGTTTCGATGCCCTGGGCGATGAGGAAGGCGTTGAACGGGGACACCGCGGAGCCGAGGTCGCGCAGGAGCTGGACCCGGGCCTTGAGGATGTAGGAGAGGTTCGCGCCCAGCGCGCCGTCGGCTCCGAGGTCGCGGGCGTAGACCAGGCCGTTGTAGGTGGGGTCCGGGGTGTTGAAGCCGGGGAACCGCTCCGGGTCCTTCCCAAAGTCGAAGTTGCCGGAGTCCACGATCACGCCGGCGATCGCGGCGCCGTGCCCGCCGAGGTACTTGGTGGCGGAATGGACCACGATGTCCGCGCCCCACTCGATCGGCCGGATCAGGTAGGGGGTGGAGAGCGTGTTGTCGACCACCAGCGGCACGCCGGCCTCGTGCGCCACGCGGGAGACGCCCTCGATGTCCAGGACGTCCTGGCGGGGGTTGGAGACCACTTCGCCGAAGAACAGCTTGGTGTTGGGCTGGACGGCATCCCGCCACTGGTCCAGGTTGTCCGGGTCCGCCACGAAGGTCACGGAGATGCCGAACTTCTTCAGCGTGTGCGCGAGCAGGTTGTAGGTTCCGCCATAGAGGCTCGGGCTGGCCACCACATGGTCCCCGGCCTCGGCGATATTGAGGATGGCGAACGTCTCGGCGGCCTGGCCGGAGCTGAGCAGCAGCGCCGCGAGACCGCCTTCCAGGCTGGCGACGCGCTGTTCGACGGCGTCCTGGGTCGGGTTGCCGATCCGGGTGTAGATGGGCGCGAGCTCGGCGAGCGCAAAGCGGTTCGCGGCGCTTTCGGCGCTGGGGAACACGAACGACGTCGTCTGGTAGATGGGCAGGGAACGCGCGCCGGTGGCGCTGTCCGGCTCCTGGCCGGCGTGGATCTGGCGGGTTTCAAAGGACCAGGCGTTGGACATTGGTGCTCCTCGAGTCACTGGGCACAGCACCGGCCTGGGCTTTCGGCCCGAACCGGAACAGGCGCCGCGCTTGCCCTCCGGCGGGCGCCGGACGGCCAGGTCTTCACCCGGGGCACCCCACCGCGATACGAGGGTTGCCGGCCAGCAAGCCGGGGCTGTGCGCTGGCACTCATGACCTGACTTCAGTGTAGGAATGGCGGCGGAGCCCTGGATAGCTTTGTGACGAAGATGAAGACGGCCGCCGTGACGGAGCATCCGGGGCGCCGCGTTCCGCGCCCCAGGACGTCCCATGACGGTTAGGGGAGCCTAAGCTGAGAGGTCCATCACAAAGTGCCAAGATGATGGCATGCGCATGGATCACGTCTCTTACGCCTGTGAACACGATGGCTTGGCAGCCACCACTGAACGTATTGCGTCTGCCCTCGGCGTTGAAGCCGTGAAGGGTGGAGTGCACCCCCGTTTCGGGACACGCAACATGATTATCCCGCTCGCGGGACACAAGTACCTGGAAGTCGTGGAGGTCCTGAACCACCCGGCCTCCGACAAGGCCCCGTTCGGCCAGGCCGTCCGGGCACGCTCCGAGGCCGGCGGCGGCTGGATGGGCTGGTGCGTCGAGGTTGACGACCTGGCCCCGTTCGAGGAGCGGCTCGGCCGCGCCGCCGTCAACGGCAACCGGAAGTTTCCCGACGGCCGCGAATTGGTCTGGAAGCAGATCGGCATCCTGGGGCTCATCGCCGACCCCCAGGTGCCATACATGCTCAAGTGGGAGGGCGACCCGGAGTTGCACCCGTCCAACGCCTACGCGAGCGATGTCAAGATGTCCGCACTGACCATTGCCGGTTCGGCCGAGCGCGTCACGGAGTGGCTGGGCGAACCGGTTGAAAAGCCGCTCGAAGACGTCGCCGTGAACTGGATCGCGCCGCACGGTACTCCCGGCATCCTCTCTGTCACCTTCGAGACCGCCTCCGGAGCGGTCACGATCTAACGCTCCACCCGCCCCACGCTTCGGCCGCCATCTCTTAGGTGCCAACGATGTCACCTAGGAGACGGCGGCCGAGATCATTTAAGGCCTGCTCCTAAAAGCAACGCGAGGCCACTTCGCGCCCGTCCGGGGGCTCCGGATGGGCCCGAAGGGACCCCGCCTTGCTTTGCGGGGAACTCAGCCCAGGCCCACGGCCTTGCCGAACAGGCTGAACCCCACGAACGCCACAGTGTCCAGGATGGCGTGGGCGATCACCAGCGGCATCACCCGTTTGGTCCGGATGTAGAACAGCGCGAAGACGACGCCCATCACCGCGTTGCCGATGAACGGCCCGAACCCCTGGTACAGGTGATAGCTGCCGCGGAGCAGGGCGCTGGCGGCGATGGCCGCCGGCACGCTCCAGCCCAGTTTCCCGAGCCGGTCCAGCAGGTACGCCACCACAATCACTTCCTCGACCACCGCGTGCCGGATCGCGGACAGGACCAGCACCGGCACGGTCCACCAGTACGCGTCCAGGGCACTGGGGATGATCGCCGTGGTGATCCCCAGCGCCCGGCCGGCGGCGTAGAGCCCCAGGGACGGAATGCCGATGAGCGCGGCGAGTCCGAGACCCTGCAGGAGGTCCTTGCCGGGCCGGGCGAAGTCGAAGCCGATCCTTCGGAACGCCGAGGTTCCGCGCTCACCGGCCGGCCAGTGCTCGGTGAGGAAATAGATCACGAGGGCCACCGGGACCAGGGCGAAGATGATGTCCAGCAACTGGTAGGTGAGGTCGAAGTATTCGCGTGCGCTCTGTGAGCGATTCAGGGTGGATGTCCCCTGGGCCAGCGGCGCCGTGGTCATCTTGTCCAGCAACTGCACCAGGGAGTAGATCGCGGACTGCCCCAGCGACAACCCCAGGACAATCAACACTTCGAACCGCAGCCGACGGCGGGAGGGAACCAACATGGTTCTATCTTGCCTGCACTTGCCGATAGTTTGCTGGTGCCCGCGGGGTGCCGGCCGCGCCGGCACCCCCGGCTTTTTGGGAGCCCTATGCTAGGGGATTATGAGTGCGCCCCGGAAAATCATCATGATCCGGCACGGCCAGTCTGCCGCCAATGCCGACACCTCGATCTACAACCGTGTTCCGGACTACCGGATCCCGTTGACCGCGCTGGGCCTGGAGCAGGCCACCGCGGCCGGGGAGGAGGTCCGGCGCCAGCTGGACGGCCGCCCCGTGTGCGTCTACGTCTCCCCTTACCTGCGCGCCTACCAGACCCTCGAGGCGCTGAATCTCGGCCCGCTCGTGGAGCGGGTGATCGAGGAACCGCGCCTGCGCGAACAGGACTGGGCCAACTTTCAGATCGCCGGCGACATCGAGGACCAGAAGGAGCTCCGCAACGCCTACGGGCACTTCTTCTACCGCTTCCGCGAGGGCGAGTCCGGTTCCGATGTGTATGACAGGATTTCTTCCTTCATGGAAACCCTGCACCGGCACTGGTCCCGGCCCGGCTATGCCCCGAACGCGCTGTTTGTGACGCACGGATTGACCATGCGGCTGTTCTGCATGCGCTGGTTCCACTGGTCGGTGGAATATTTCGAGTCCCTGAATAACCCCGAGAACGCCGAGGTCCGCACCCTGCTGCGCACTTCGCACGGCAAGTACGAGCTCGACAAGCCCTTCACGCAGTGGGAGAAGAGGCGCGTGGACGAGACCGTCCTCGACGCACCGCCCATGATGTTCTAGGGCGGCCCGTCCGGAGCCGGAGCCAGCCAGGTCAGCGGACCGGCCCGCTAACGGACCGGCTGCGCCACACCGGCGCGCCACACCGCGTGCGTCAGGGGGATGCCTGGCCGGTAGGCCAGATGCGTGGCGGAAGGCGCGTTGAGCAGGTGCAGGTCCGCGCGGTGTCCGACGGCGATCGAGCCCACCGCGCGTTCGCCGTCGGCGTCGTTCCCGGACTCCCGGCCCAGGGCCAGCGCGCCGCCGTAGGTCGCGGCGCGCACCGCCTCGTGGACGCTGAGCCGCATCTGCAGCACGGCGGTGGTGACGCAGAACGCCATGGAGCTGGTGTAGGACGTGCCGGGGTTGCAGTTGGAGGCCAGCGCCAGCTGCACACCGGCGTCGAGCAGTTCACGGCCGGGGGCCAGCGGCTGCCGGGTGGAGAGATCGCAGGCCGGCAGGCACGTGGCGACCGTGCCGCGCTGCCCGGATCCGGGCGTGCCGCTGCCGCCGGCGGCGTCCCAGCCGGACCAGCTGCCGGCAAGGGCATCGACATCCGCGGCCGAAAGGTAGTTCACGTGGTCCACGCTCGCGGCGCCGACTTCCACCGCCAGCCGGACGCCGGGGCCCTCGCCGAGCTGGTTGCCGTGGACGCGCAGCCCCAGCCCGGCGGCCTTGCAGGCCAGGAGCACCCGGCGGGACTGGTCCTCGTTGAACGCGCCCTGCTCGCAAAAGACGTCGGCCCAGCGGACGTAGGGCCGGACTGCGGTGAGCATCGGCCCGCAGACCAGCTCCGTGTATTCCTCCGCGTCCATCCCGGCGGGCACAAGGTGCGCCCCCAGGTAAGTGACCTCGTCCGCCACGGTGGAGGCGATGCGGGCGCTGCGGGCCTCGTTCTCGAGGTCCAGGCCGTAGCCGGTTTTGGTCTCCAGGTAGGTGGTGCCCTGCGACACGGCCTCCGCGACGCGGCCCATCGCCAGCCGGGTCAGGTCGAAGTCGCTCGTGCTCCGGGTGGCGCCGGTGGTGACGGCGATCCCGCCGGCACTGTAACTCTCCCCCGCCATCCGGGCCTCGAACTCGGCAGTGCGGTCCCCCGCGAAGATCAGGTGCGTGTGCGAGTCGACCCAGCCCGGGAGGAGCGCCCTGCCACCGGCATCCACCCGTTCGTCCGCGGCCGGGGCGTCGGCCGCGGGCCCGAGCCAGGAAATCCGCTCCCCCTCGATTACCACCGCCGCGTCGCGGAGGACGCGGTGTTCCGCGTCCTGGGTCATCAGTTCGGCGATATTGGTGATGAGGGTACTCATGGATCCATTCTTCAGCGCCGGATGGACCAGCGGGTCGCGGCCAGCGCCTCCGCTGTCCGGGATGCCGGACTGGCCTCGGTGGACGGGGGCACAGCCGGGGTCAGGGCCGGGGGCACAGCCGGGGTCAGGGCCGGGGCCAGGGCCGGGGCGGTGCCCTGGCCGGCGAGGATCAGCCCGGCGGCCAGTTCCGCGACGCCGGATGAGGTCTGGAATCCGTACCCGCCCTGGCCGGCGAGCCAGAAGAATCCGGTGGCCTCGGCGTCGAACCCCACCACCGGGACGCCGTCGGCCGCCTCCGTCCGCAGCCCCGTCCAGGCCGTGCGGACGTTCCGGATCCCGAGCGTCGTGACCTCGTTGAGCCGGGCGATGACCCGTTCGATGTCGCCGGGATAGGGCCGGGCGTCCTCGGGTCCGCTCGGCACGTGTTCGGCGGGCGAGATCAGGACCTGGCCGTTGTCCGGCCGGAAGTAGAAGCTGTCATCGGCCGCCGCCACCATCGGGCTGGCTTCCGGGAGGGGATTCTCGACGTCGACGATCGCCGCGGTGCGCCGGTACGGCTGCAGGCCGAGCTTCTCGACGCCGCTGAGGACGGCGAGCTCGTCGGCCCAGGCACCGGCGGCATTGACCACGACGGCGGACTGGAAGCCTTCCTGCCCGGCGCCCAGTTCCCAGCCGGTGCCCAGCCGCTGGGCGGAATGGACCCTGGCGCCGGTAATGATGTCCACGCCGCCGGCCACGGCGAGCCGCCGGTGGTCCTCGAGCAGCACAGGGGCGTTGCAGGCGAAGGACCCGGTGTCCAGCCCGGCGGCGCTGAACGAATCCGGGACCAGGGCCGGGCACAGATCCAGTGCCTCGGCGTGGGTGATCCGCTGCATGTGTCCGCTTGCCTCCGCCCGGACGGTGGCGTCGTCCCCGATCAGCATGAAGCTGCGCGGGGTGAGCACCGGTTCCGGACGTTCGGCGTCCTGGGCCGCGATGAGGTCGAGCGTCCGGACGGTGAGCTCCTGGACCACAGGCGGTCCGTAGCTGGGAATCAGTTGCCGGGCTGAGCGGGCCGAGGTGTGGTAGGCCAGGGTCTGCTCGGCTTCGATCAGGGCCACGCTGCAGTGCCCGGCCAAGGCGGAAGCAAGGGACAGGCCGGCGATCCCGCCGCCGACAATTACGACATCGTAATGAGCTGACATGATCCCATCCTTGCAGATCGTCGGGTCAGGTGATCACGTCCCGGTATCCGGCGTTTGCCGCAACCTGCGCCCGAGCGAGCAACGTCAATCGGGTCCCACAGTCATCACCTGCGCCGTTGTTGGGTCCCAGGGCGTTGAAATCCAGTGGCTCACGGTGTTCTCGGCACATGCCGTCTCCACGATTCCGAGTTTGGTGGCAACCTTCTTGGAATCCCGGTTGCTTGGATAAATTGTGCACACCGCCCCGGGACATGCCCTTCCATGGTCCGCACGACTGGACATGTCCCCCGTTGCGGCGTGCAGGCGCGGGACATGCCCCTCGTGGTCATGGCCGTTGGACATGTCCCCCGTTGCCCCGGGCCGGCCCGGGACATGCCCCTCGTTGGTCGTGGCCGTTGGACATGGTGGCATTATGTCCAGTCCTCGCTGCCGGAGCTGGACATGTCCCCCGTTGCGGCGTACCGGCCCGGGACATGCCGCTAGTTGGTCGTGGCCATTGGACAGAGTGGCATTATGTCCAGTCCTCGCTGCCGGAGCTGGACATGTCCCCCGTTGCCGCGTGCAGGCCCGGGACAGGCACTTCCCTGGTCCGCGCGCCTGGACATGTCCCCCGTTGCGGCGTACCGGCCCGGGACATGCCCCTCGTTGGTCGTGGCCATTGGACAGAGTGGCATTATGTCCAGTCCTCGCCGCCGGAGCTGGACATGTCCCCCGGCAAGCCAGAGGAGGATGCCGGGATGAACGGGCAAGGCCGGGGCAAGGCCGGGCAGGGTGGGGCCGGACCCGTGCTGAAAGCGGGGGCCCGGCCCGGCGATCAGGCGCTCTAGGCTGCTGCCACTGCTGCGCGGCTGCGCACGAACGCCTGGACGCAGGCCTCAACGTCGTCGGCGCTGTGTGCGGCCGAAAGCTGGACGCGGATCCGGGCGGCGCCCTTGGGCACCACCGGGTAGCTGAACGCCGTGACGAAGACACCGTTGTGGAGCATGGCATCGGCCACCTTGGCGGCCATGACGGCGTCGCCGAACATCACCGGGACAATGGCGTGCTCGCCGGGGAGCAGGTCGAAGCCTTCCTCGCTCATGCGGTTCCGGAAGAGCTCCGCGTTGGCGAAGAGCTTGCCGCGCAGTTCGCCGGAGTTTTCCACGAGGTCCAGGGCCTTGAGCGTGGCCGCGACGATCGCCGGGGCCAGCGAGTTGGAGAACAGGTAGGGGCGGGCCTTCTGGCGGAGCATCGCCACCACCTCACCGCGGCCCGAGACATAGCCGCCGGAGGCGCCGCCGAGGGCCTTGCCGAACGTGCCGGTGTAGATGTCCACGCGGTCCGAGACGCCGGCGTGTTCCGGCGTGCCGGCACCGGTGGCTCCCATGAAGCCCACCGCGTGTGAATCGTCCACCATGACCAGGGCGTCGTACTTGTCGGCGAGGTCGCAGATCGCTTCGAGCGGGGCCAGGAAGCCGTCCATCGAGAAGACGCCGTCCGTGACGATGATCTTGCGGCGGGCCGGGTTCTCCTGCGTGGTGGCCTCGATCAGCTTCGATTCGAGGTCCGCCATGTCCTGGTTGGCGTAGCGGAAGCGCTGGGCCTTGCAGAGCCGGATGCCGTCAATGATGGACGCGTGGTTCAGGGCGTCCGAGATGACGGCGTCTTCCGGGCCGAAGAGGGACTCGAACACGCCGCCGTTGGCGTCGAAGCAGCTGGAGAACAGGATGGTGTCCTCGGTGCCGAGGAACGCCGAGACACGCTTTTCCAGTGCCAGGTGCAGGTCCTGGGTGCCGCAGATGAAGCGCACGCTGGCCATGCCGAAGCCGCGCTCGTCCATGGCCGTCTTCGCCGCGGCGATGATGTCCGGGTGGTCGGCGAGGCCCAGGTAGTTGTTGGCGCAGAAGTTCAGCACGTCGGCGCCGGACTCGCCGATCTGCCCGGCCTTGATGCGGTTGGCCTGCGGCGAGTCGATGTGCCGCTCGGTCTTGAACAGACCGGCGCTGCGGATCTCATCGAGTTCGTGCTGCAGCTGGTCCTTGATGGCTGAATACATGGGTTGGCTCCTCGGCTGGTTGGATGCGGGGGCGGAATACTGTGCGTGGAAGGCGGTGTCCGGCAGGGGCCCGGAAGCGCGCGGTCAGGAAAGGGGCCTAGAAAACGGTCCAGTCGAGGACCACCTTGCCGCCGACGCCGGCGCGGGCCACCTCGAAACCCTTTTCCCAGTCGGTGGCCGGCAGCGTGTCCGTGACCACGGCCGAGATGTTTGCGTGCAGGGCAGGGTTGGAGGAGAGCATGGCGCTCATCGCGTACCAGGTCTCGAACATTTCGCGGCCGTAGATGCCCTTCATGGTCAGCATGTGCGTGACCACCTTGCCCCAGTTGATGTCGATGGACTGGCTGGGCAGTCCCAGCATCGCGATCCGGCCGCCGTGGTTCATGTTGTCGATCATCTCAGGCAGCGCGGTGGGGTGTCCCGACATTTCCATGCCGATGTCGAAGCCTTCGCGCATGCCGAGTTCGCGCTGGGCGTCCTTGACCCGCATTTTCGAGACGTCGATCGCGAGGTCGACGCCGAGCCTGCGGGCCAGTTCCAGCCGGGGCGCGGAGACGTCGGTGATCGCGATCTTGCGGGCGCCCGCGTGCCGGGCGACGGCGATCGCCATCAGGCCGATGGGTCCGGCGCCGGTGATCAGCACGTCCTCGCCGACCAGCGGGAAGCTCAGGGCGGTGTGAACGGCGTTGCCGAAGGGGTCGAAGATGGCGCCGAGTTCCGGGGTGACGGAGGGGTCCTGGTGGACCCAGACGTTGGTCTCGGGGATCACCACGTACTCGGCGAAGGCGCCGTCGCGCTGGACGCCGACGCTGACGGTGTTGATGCACATCTGCCGGCGGCCGGCGCGGCAGTTGCGGCAGATTCCGCAGACGATGTGGCCTTCGCCGGAGACCCGGTCCCCCACCTTGACGTCCAGGACGTCCTCGCCGGTCTCCACGACCTCGCCGTAGAACTCGTGGCCGGCGATCAGGGGGGCGTTGATGATGCCCTGCGCCCAGGCGTCCCAGGCCTGGATGTGCAGGTCCGTGCCGCAGATGCCGGTGGTCATGACGCGGATCTTGACGTCCCCGGGGCCGGTCTCCGGCTCGGGACGGTCGACGAGCTCGAATCCTGCGTGGGCGCCGGCTTTGTAGAGAGCCTTCATGGGCCTTCCTAACTGTGCTTTTGGGGTCCTGCTCCGCGCGTTCTGTTCCGCGTGTTCTGTTCCGCATGCGGGGCGGGCGTGTGGGTCAACTCACCCATTAGACCCACCAGAAAGCATTAGCACAACCGAATTCTTCTCAATCGACGAATTAGCAATTGCTGTTGCATAGAATGGCTGGCATGGAAATCCACCAGCTGGAGATGTTGCGCGAACTCGGAGCACTGGGCAGCGTCAAGGCCGTCGCCGAAACCCTCCTGGTGACGCCGTCGGCCGTGTCCCAGCAGCTGGCCGCACTGCAGAAGACCGTGGAGGTGCCGCTGACCCGCAAGGAGGGCCGGAACCTGGTGCTCACGGAGGCCGGGCAGGTGCTGGCGGACGCCGGGGCCGCGGTGGTCAGCGCGATGGCGGATGCGAAGATGGCGATCGGCGCCTACCACGGCTCGCCGGTGGCGCCGGTGACGCTCAGCGGTTTCCACAGCGCCGGGCAGGCATTGTTCGCGCCGCTGGCCCGGCTGCTGGACGGCCCGGGCCAGCCGCGGATCCTGCTCTCCGACGAGGACGTCGCCCAGCAGGATTTCCCGGCCCTGACGGCGCGCTACGACCTGGTCCTGGCGCACCGGATGGACCACAGCCCGCGTTGGCCCGAGGAACGCGTCGCGGTGATCCCGCTCGCGCATGAGCCGCTGGACGTGGCGCTGCCGGCCGGGCACCGGCTGGCCGGCCAGCGGGCGGTGACGGCGGACGACGTCGTGGGCGAACCGTGGGTGACGAGCCGCGCCGGCTACTCCCCCGCCGACGTGCTTTCCGCCGTCGCGGCGGTCTCCAGCCGTGAGCTGAACATCGTGCACCGCATCAACGACTACTCGACCGTGGCGGCGCTCGTGGCGGCCGGCGGCGTGATCGGCCTGCTGCCGCGGCACACCGCGCGGCCTGTGCTGAACCCGGACATTGTGCTGCGGCCGCTGGAGGGCATCAGCACCCGGCGCCGGATCGACGTCCTGGCCCGGCCGGAGAACCTTAAACGCACATCGGTCATGATGGTCTGCGAAGCACTGCAGACCATCATGACCGATTTAGTGGGCGGCTAGGGGCTAGCCCTCGACGCCGAGGCGCTGGAGGATCAGCTCGCGCACGCGGCCGGCGTCGGCCTGCCCGCGGGTGGCCTTCATGACCCCGCCGACGATCGCGCCGATCGCCTGGACCTTGCCGCCGCGGATCTTGTCCGCGACGCCGGGCTGCGCGGCGAGGGCCGCGTCGATCGCTTCGAGCAGCGGGCCGTCGTCGGAGACCACGGCGAGGCCGCGCTTCTCGACGATTTCCGCCGGGGTGCCTTCGCCGGCGAGCACGCCGTCCAGGACCTCGGAGGCCATCTTGTTGTTGATCTTGCCGTCCTCAACCATCTTGTTCAGTTCCACGATGGTGGCCGGGTTGACGCCCAGCTGGCCGGGATCGACGTCGGCGTTCTTGGCGCGGCCGACGATCTCGCCCATCCACCATTTGCGGGCCACGGTGGCGGTGGCGCCGGCTGCGATGGTTTCCTCGATCTCGTCCATGACGCCGGCGTTGACGACGTCGCGGAACTCCAGGTCCGAGTAGCCCCAGTCGGCCTGCAGCCGCTTGCGGCGCGCGGCCGGCGGCTCGGGCAGGGTGGCCCGGAGCTCCTCGACCCATTCGCGGGACGCGGTGATCGGGACCAGGTCAGGTTCCGGGAAGTAGCGGTAGTCGTCGGCGTCGGACTTGGCCCGGCCCGACGTCGTGGTCCGCGTGTCCTCGTGCCAGTGGCGGGTTTCCTGGATGACCGGCTCGCCGGAGTCCAGCACGGCGGCGTGCCGCTGGATCTCGTAGCGGACCGCGTGTTCGACGGCGCGCAGCGAGTTGACGTTCTTGGTCTCCGAACGGATGCCGAAACGTTCGCGGCCGTGCGGGCGCAGCGAGACGTTGGCGTCGCAGCGGACGTTGCCGCGCTCCATCTTCGCGTCCGAAACCCCGAGGTTCTTGACGATCTCGCGGACGGCGGCCACGTAGGCCTTGGCGAGTTCGGGGGCGCGGCTGCCGGCGCCCTCGATCGGCTTGGTGACGATCTCGACCAGCGGCACACCGGAACGGTTGTAGTCCACCAGGGAGTAGTCCGCGCCCTGGATGCGGCCGGTGGCGCCGCCCATGTGGGTCAGCTTGCCGGCGTCCTCCTCCATGTGCGCGCGTTCAATCTCGACGCGGAACACGGTGCCGTCGGACAGCTCGATGTCAAGGTAGCCGTCGTAAGCGATGGGCTCGTCGTACTGGGAGGTCTGGAAGTTCTTCGGGGTGTCCGGGTAGAAGTAGTTCTTCCGGGCGAAGCGGCAGGTCTCGGCGATCTTGCAGTTCAGCGCCAGGCCGATCTTGATCGAGGACTCGATCGCGGTCTTGTTCACCACCGGCAGCACGCCGGGCATGCCGAGGTCCACCTCGTTGACGTTGGTGTTCGGCTCATCGCCGAAGACGTTCGGCGCGGAGGAGAACATCTTGGTCTTGGTGTTGAGCTCCACGTGGACCTCGAACCCAAGGACGGGATCGTACTTGTCCATCGCCTCTTCGAAGCTGAGGGTTGCGTCAGTCATTAGTGTGAGCCTCCGTGGCTTGAAACGGCAGAATCAGTGAGCGAGGGGGCCTTTTCCAGCAGCGGGCCGCCCCACTGCGCCTCGAGCAGGGATTCCAGGACCGCGCCGACGCGGTACAGGCGGGCATCCTGGCGGGCCGGGGCCAGGAGCTGGATGCCCACGGGCAGTCCGTCCTCGTCGGCCAGGCCGCCGGGCAGGGACAGGCCGGGGACGCCTGCCATGTTCGCCGGGATGGTGGCGACGTCGTTGAGGTACATCGCCAGCGGGTCGTTGAGCTTCTCGCCGAGCTTGAACGCCGTGGTCGGCGCCGTCGGGGAAATCAGCACGTCGGCCTTTTCGAAGGCGGCGTCGAAGTCGCGCTGGATCAGGGTGCGCACCTTCTGGGCCGAGCCGTAGTAGGCGTCGTAGTAGCCGGCGCTCAGGGCGTAGGTGCCCAGGATGATGCGGCGCTTGACCTCGTCGCCGAAGCCGGCGGCGCGGGTGGCGCCCATGACCCGCTCGATGGTCATGGGACCGTCCTTGGGCAGGACCCGCAGGCCGTAGCGGACGCCGTCGAACTTGGCCAGGTTGGAGGACGCCTCGGACGGCATGATCAGGTAGTAGGCGCCCAGGGCGTACTTGAAGTTGGGGCAGGAGACCTCGACGATCTCGGCGCCCGCGCCCTTGAGCAGCTCGAGGGATTCGTTGAAGCGGTTCTCGACGCCGGCCTGGTAGCCCTCGCCGTGGAGCTCCTTGATGATGCCGATCTTCATGCCCTCGACGTTGCCGGTCCGGGCCGCGGCCACGAGGTCCTCGAGCGGGTCCGGCAGCGAGGTGGAGTCGCGCGGATCGTGCCCGCCAATCACCTGGTGCAGCAGGGCCGAGTCGAGAACCGTGCGCGAGACCGGGCCGATCTGGTCCAGCGAGGAGGCCATGGCGATGGCGCCGTAGCGGGAGACGCCGCCGTAGGTGGGCTTGACGCCGACCGTGCCGGTGACGGCGCCGGGCTGGCGGATGGAACCGCCGGTGTCCGTGCCGAGGGCCAGCGGGGCTTCGAAGGCCGCGACGGCGGCAGCGGAGCCGCCGCCGGAACCGCCGGGGATGCGGTCCAGGTCCCACGGGTTGTGCGTGGGCCCGTAGGCGGAGTGCTCGGTGGAGGAGCCCATCGCGAATTCGTCGAGGTTCGTCTTGCCCAGGATCGGCATCTTGGCGGCGCGCAGGCGCTCGACGACGGTGGCGTCGTAGGGGCTGTGCCAGCCTTCGAGGATCTTCGAGCCGGCCGTGGTGGGCTGCCCGATCGTGACGATGAGGTCCTTGACGGCGATCGGGACGCCCGCGAGGACGTGGAGCTCTTCGGCGGCGGCACCGCCGGCGGCGCGGATCGCATCCACTTCGGCGGCGACGGCGAGCGCCTCGTCGGTGTTGACGTGGAGGAAGGCGTGGACTTTGCCGTCGACGGCGGCGATGCGGTCCAGGTAGGCCTGGGTGACCTCGACGGCGGTGATCTCGCGGGCGGCCAGCTTCTCGGCGAGCGCAGCGGCGGAGAGGCGGATCAGTTCGTTGTTCTCAGTCATGGTCTTAGTCCTCATCCAGGATTGCCGGGACCTTGAAACGGCCTTCGTACGCGTCGGGGGCACCGGAGAGGGATTGCTCGGCCGTAAACGTGTGGCCCACGACGTCCTCGCGGAACACATTGGTCAGCGGAATCGGGTGGGACGTGGCCGGGACGTCATCACCGGCGGCTTCACTGACGGACTTCACTGAATCCACGATGACGGCGAGTTCGCCGGCCATCCTGTCCAGCTCTTCAGCACTCATCTCGATGTGCGCGAGTTGCGCGAGATGCGCGACGTCGTCGCGGTTGATCGCAGCCATGGATCTCCCCTGCAAGGTATGGATAATTTTCCGTCCCAGTCTACGTGGGTTGGACGGTGGTTACTGTCCGCCGCCTGGAACGACGACCACAAACAACGCGGGGTCACTTACGGTCCATCCGGAGGTCCCGAATGGGCCGTAAGTGACCCCGCGTTGGTTGGTGTTGTTGGGAGTGGTTAGCCGATGCCGATGGCTCCGGTGAGCACTCCGACGCCGAGCATCACCAGGGAGATCACGGCCGTGCGCCACAGGACCTTCTTGTGGTGGTCGCCCAGGTCCACCTTGGCGAGGGAGACCAGGAGCAGGATGGCCGGGACCAGGGGGCTCTGGAGGTGGAAGGGCTGGCCGGTGATGGAAGCGCGGGCCATGTCGGCGGCGCTGACGCCGTAGTGGGCCGCCGTTTCGCTCAGGACCGGCAGGACGCCGAAGTAGAAGGCGTCGTTGCTCATGAAGAACGTCATCGGGATGCTCAGGACGCCGGTGATCACGGCCATCAGCGGACCCATGTCCGACGGGATGATCTGGACCAGCCATTCCGACATGGCCTTGACCATGCCCGTGCCGTTGAGGACGCCGGTCAGGACCGAGGCGGCCATGACCATGCTGACGACGGCGACGATCGAGGGAGCGTGCGCGATCAGCTGGGCGCTCTGGTCCTTGACCTTGGGGAAGTTGACCAGCAGGGCGATGGCGGAGCCGACCATGAAGACGAACGGAAGCGGAATGACGTTGGCGACGAGCGTCACCATGACCGCGACCGTGAGGCCGAGGTTGAACCAGAACAGCTTGGGACGGAGGGTCTTGCGGTTGGGGTCCAGGGCGGTGTCGGCCATGGCGGAGTCGCGGTCGTCAACGAGGGAATCGGCGCGCTCCAGCACTGCAACGGACGATCCTTCCGGGGAGAGCCCGGCGGGCGAGGCGCCGGGGCCCTTGCGGCCGCGGCGGATTCCGGTACCGCCGGCCGCGCTGCCGCCGGCTGCGCCGTCTGCGTCGCCGTCGAAGGCTGCGGCTGTATCCGGGACACCCCAGATCTCGGGGGCGACGGCGCGGAGGCGGTTGCGTTCCTGCAGGCCGAGCAGCCAGGAGAAGACCAGCACGACGATGAGCCCGGCGATGAGGGACGGGACCATGGGCACGAAGACATCATTGACGTCGAGCTTCAGCGCGGAGGCGGCGCGGGCGGTCGGGCCGCCCCAGGGCAGGATGTTCATGGTGCCGTTGGCCAGGCCGGCCACGCAGGTCAGGACCACGGGGCTCATCTTCAGCCGCAGGTAGACCGGCAGCATCGCCGCGGTGGTGAGGATGAAGGTGGTGGAGCCGTCACCGTCGAGGGAGACCGCTGCCGCGAGGATGGCCGTGCCCAGGACCACCTTGGCGGGGTCGTTGCCGAGCTTGCGCAGGATGAACCGGACCAGGGGGTCAAAGAGCCCGACGTCGATCATCAGCCCGAAGTAGATGATCGCGAACATCAGCAGCGCGGCGGTGGAGGTCATGGATTTCATGGAGTCCATGACCATCGGGCCGATCCCGAGGCCCGCGCCGGCGAAAAGCCCGAAGACTGTGGGAACAATGATGAGCGCCAGCACCGGCGTCAACTTCTTCGTCATGATCAGCACCATGAATACCGCGATCATGGCGAATCCTAGTAATACCAGCACGGCCGGCTCCTTCTTCGTTGAATGACACCACTCCGGTGTGATGCGCACTACAGACGTTAGAGTGGCGCCCGTCACGACTGGGCCTTTGGCTCAATTGATTGGCATACTGCTTATTGGATGCATTTTGCGCATTTTGCTCACGTCCGTACCAACCCCAGGCAGGAGCCCGATGAAGCGCCGCACAGCTCTGCCGGCCCTGCGCTTTTCGACCCAGACACTGCTGCTGCAGCTCGGCGTCGTGGCGCTGGTGGTGCTGCTGAGCAGCGCCGTCCACGCCTGGCTGAGCTATGACCGGCTGGGCCGCGAGGCGGAGAACCAGGCGCTGACCCTGGCCCGGACGGTGGCCTCTGACCCCTCAGTGCGGGCAGAGGTCCAGTCCATCAGCGCTCTTCCCGCCGCTCCCCCGGCCGCCGAGTTGTTGGCCGGTCCGTTGATGGCTGCCGCGGAGGGTGCCCGCACCCGCACCGGGGCCCTGTTCGTGGTCATTACGGACGAGACCGGCATCCGGCTGGCGCACCCCGACGCGGAGCGGCTGGGCGAAAAGGTCAGTACCGACCCCTCGGACGCCCTCGCGGGCCGGGAGGTCACCACGCGGAACACGGGCACGCTGGGCCCGTCCGCCGGCGCCAAGGTCCCGGTGTATGCCCCGGACTCGACGGCGGTGGTGGGCGAGGTGAGCGTGGGCTACTCCACCGAGACGATCAGCCAAAGCCTGGCCCGGGACATCATCCCCATCGCCGTCACGGCCGCCGGCGCGCTGCTGGCCGGCGTGCTCGCCTCCTTCCTGCTGCGGCGGCGGCTCCAGCGGCTGACCCTCGGGCTCGAACCCGAGGAGATCAGCACCCTCGTGCACGACCAGGTGGCCGTGTTGCAGGGCGTCGACGACGGCGTGATCGGCGTTTCGGCCGACGGCAGGGTCAGCGTTTTCAACGCCGCCGCCCAGCGGCTGCTCGGTGTCCCGGACCTCGCGGGCACGGCCTGGGCCGCCGCACCGGTCCCGGAGCAGCTCAAGGCCCTGACCCGGGCCGATGCGGCCGAGGGCGAGGCGGTGGAACTCGTGGCCGGCGGCCAGGTGCTGGTGGTGAGCGCCCGCAAGGCCCTGCACGGCCGCGAGGACCTTGGCTGGGTGGTGATGCTGCGGGACCGGACCGAGCTGCAGCAGCTGACCCGCCAGCTGGACGCCGTCGGCACGATGTCCGCGGCATTGCGGGCGCAGCGCCACGAGTTTGCCAACCAGCTGCACACGATCGCCGGGTTCATGAGCATCGGGGAGCCCCAGCAGGCCCAGGACTATCTCGCCAAACTGGCCGGCACCGGGCCGCTGGCATTCCCGGTGGACCAGGCCGAGCTGCTCCAGGACCCCTACCTGCAGGCCTTCCTCGGTGCCAAGGGCGTCGAGGCGGACGAGCGCGGCGTGAGCCTCCGCCTCGGCCCGGAATCCTTGGTCCGCGGCCGCGTCACCGAACCCCAGGACGTCACCACCGTCCTGGGGAACCTGATCGACAACGCCGTGAACGCCGCCGTCGCCGGTTCCGCGGCCGAGCGCTGGGTGGAAGTCGAAGTGCTGGACGAACCGGGCATCAACGGAGGCACCGGCACACTCCACATTGTGGTGGCCGATTCCGGCGACGGCCTGGGCGGCGGAATGACAGCCGCCGAGACCGAGGGGGTCTTCGCGGAGGGCTACACGACCTCGGTCCGGCCCGCGCGCCCTGGCGGAGGGCAGGGCCTGGGGCTGGCGCTGTCCCGGCAGCTCGCGCGCCGCCGCGGCGGAGACGTGCGGGTGCTCGAGGCCGGCTCCCCCGGCGGCCCGGGCGCCGTTTTCGTGGCCACGCTGCCGGGAACCACCGAACCGGGGCCAACGCTGCCGGGAAATACCGAACCTGGAATCACTGAAGCAAACCGGGAGGACAACGATGTCTGAGGATTTCAGGGTGCTGATTGTCGACGATGATTTCCACGTCGCCAAGCTGCATGCCGCCTATGTGGATTCGGTGGCCGGCTTCCTGGCGCTGCCGCCGGCCGGCTCGGCGTCCCAGGCGCTGCAGGCCATCCACAGCCTCCGCCCGGACCTGGTGCTGCTGGACGTCTACCTGCCGGACGCCTCCGGCCTGGACCTGCTGCACCAACTGGACGTCGACACCGTGATCCTCAGCGCGGCCTCGGACACGGCCTCGCTGCGCCTCGCGTTCCGCCGCGGGGCACTGGGCTACCTGCTCAAGCCCTTCACAGCCGAATCTCTTTCACAGCAGCTGCGCTCCTATGCACGCTACCGCCGGATCCTGGCCCAGCCGGGCTCCGTCAGCCAGGAGACGGTGGAGCGCGCCAAGCGCGCCCTGATCCCGGGCGACGTCGTCGCCTCGGCACGTCCCCGCTCCGCCACCGAGGCCGCGGTGCTGGAATCCCTGGTGCCGGGCGAGCAGTATTCGGCCGCCGACGTCGCCGCCCGGGTCGGCGTGTCCCGGGCCACCGCCCAGCGGTATCTGTCCGCGCTGGCGGACGACGGCGCCGTCGACATCCAGCTGCGCTACGGCACCACCGGGCGGCCCGAGCACCGTTACGGAATCCCCGCCCCGGCCGCCCGCTAGGCGCCGCGACACAAGCAGCGAAGCCAACCTAGGCGCCGTCGGGCTCCTTCTGTGCCGCCGCCTGCTCCGCCTGCACGGCCCTGTGGATGTTGCCGTGGATCATGTCCACCCCGATGCGCTCGATCACGCCGTCGCGCTCCAGGACCGCCCGGACCGCGGGCTTCAGCCGGGTCAGGCGCAGGTTGACCCCGGCCTCCCGGGCGAGGATGACGATGTCCGCCACCTTTGCCGCCCCCTGCGAGTCGACGAAGTTGATCCCGCCGCAGTCGAGCACGATCCCGGTGAGCCCCGGCGTCGACTGGATGACGTCGCGCAGGCGGTCCTCCAGTGCATCGGCCGTGGCGAAAAACAGGCCGCCGTCGAACCGGATCACGGCAATGCCGGGAACTTTCTCGTCGCCGGGATGCTCACCGGCATCGCGGAAGACCTGGGTACCGGGCTCGCGGCCCAGGTCGGGCATCTCCGGATGGGTCGCCACCCGGACGAGCCAGATGAGCGAGAGTCCGATTCCAATGACGACGCCCGCCAGCACGCCGAAGATGAGGGTCCCGATGATCGCCGCGACCGCAATCCAGAAGTCGAACTTCTGCACGCGGGCCAGCCGCCGCAGCTCGGGCACGTTCATCATGCCCATGACGACGGCCTCGATAATCAGCGCCGCCAAAACCGGTTTGGGGAGGATCGAGAACAGCGGCGCCAGGAAGAGCAGCGTGAGCAGCACGGTGATGCCCGAGGTGAGGGAGGCCAGTCCGGTCTTCGCCCCCGAGTGGTCGTTCAGCGAGCTCGCGGACAGGCTCGTCGAGACGGGCATCCCCTTGAAGAGACCCGAGGCGATGTTGGCCATTGACTGGGCAATGGATTCCTGGTTGATGTCGATCTGGTAGCGGTGTTTGGCAGCGAACGCCCTCGCATCCCCGGCGGTCTGGGAGAAACCGATCAGGACCAGCGCCACCGCCGCGAGCGCCACGGTGCCGACGTGGTCCCACATGAGCTGACCGTCCGGGACCTGCAGCGAGGGCAGCCCGCTGGGTACGTCGCCTACCAGGGCCACGCCTTTGGCCCCGAGACCGAAGAGCGCCTCCGCCGCCAGTCCGCCCACCACCAGGACCAGGGCGCCGGGGACTTGGGGAGCGATGGCTTTCAGCCCGAAGACGACAGCCAGCGCGATGACCCCCACCACCACGGTGGTCGGCTGCGCCTCGCCCAGGGTGCCCAGCCAGGACCACAGCTCCTGGAGCGGGTTGGAGCCGGTGACCTCGGTCCCGGTGAGTTTGGGGAGCTCGCCGATCACGACGTCGATCGCCGCGCCGAAAAGGAAGCCGGTGACCACGGCCTTCGAGAGGAACTGCGCGATCCAGCCCATCTTGAAGACGGCAAGAATCAGGAACAGGATCCCGGAGGCGAGGGTGATTCCGGCAACGAACGAGGCGATATCCTGCTCGCCGGTGATGCCTGCCGCGAGCACGGCGCTCGCGGCCACCGCCGCCAGGCCCGAGCTCGGGCCCATCGAGATCTGCCGGCACGTGCCGAAGATCGCGTACACGATGGCGCCGGCGGCCGCGGCATACAGCCCGTTCTGCAGCGGAATCCCGGCGATGCCTGCGTACCCGAGGTTCTTCGGAACGATCAGGGCCGCGACGGTGACCCCGGCAATCAGATCGCCGCGCAGCCACGAGCGGTCATAGGAGCGGAACTGGCCGATGAGGGGGATCCTGGCGGGCCCCTGCCCGGGTGCCTTGGTCATGCGCTCTTCTTACTCCAAGTCCGGCGGTTCCGCCAGAGTCCCCCCGGCCCCCGCAACGCCCCGGGCAAGCGTCGCTTTGGCCCTAGGCGGCGCTCTTTTGGGCGACGAGTTCGATCTCGACGAGCATCTTGGGATCCAGGAACGGCAGCACGTGAACGAGGGAGAGCGTGGGGCGGATGTCGCCGAAGACCTCGCCGTGGGCCCGGCCGGCCTCTTCCCACTGGCTGATGTCCGTCAGGTACAGCTTGGACTGCACCACGTCCTCGAAGCCGAAGCCGGCGTCGGCCAGCACGGCGCCGAGCTTCTGCAGGATGTAGCTGGTCTGGGTATAGAAGTCTTCGCCCACGATTCCGTCCTCGCCGCTGGCGGCGGTCGCGGAGATGTAGAGGGTGTTGTCCACCTGGACAGCCCGGGAATAGCCGAGGGTCTGTTCCCAGGTGGAGCCGGTACCGAAGGTCTTGCGCATGGTGGGCCTTTCGCAGTTGCCGCAGGGATCGGCACAACTGTAGGGCGCCGGACGGCCGGGCCGCCAAACCGGGTTGATTTGTGTCGGCGGACCTGCGCGGGGCCACCGCCCCGGCTAGAGTTCCTGGCGGTAAACGAGCAGTTTGATGTCCGTGCCCGGCACGAGCCAGTCGCGCTCCGGCGCCCGGACGAAGCCGGTCTTCAGGTAAAGGCCGTGGGCGCTTTCCCAGCTCTCGCCCGTGGTGAGGGCCACGGCGTGGATACCGGGAAGGGCCCTGGCGTGCTCGATGATGGCCTGGACCATGGCCTTGCCGGCACCGCTGCGCTGCACGGAGGGGTCCACCACGAGCATCCTGAACTCGAGCTCGTCGCTGAAGGCGATGTCCGCGTAGGGCTCGCCGGCGACCGCCAGCGTCACGGAGCCGAGGATCCGGCCCTCACGCTCGGCGACCCAAACCGTCGCGGCCGCCGCGCGCTGCCCGACGTTCTGGATCTGCTGCATGTAGGGGTGGTCGGCGCTCTCAAAGTAGCCTGCCGCCAGGTAGGCGTCCCGGGTGATGCGCGCTATGGCGTCGAAGTCGGCCGGAACGGCGGGGCGAATGAGGATCTGCGAAGGCACCTGTCAATGGTACGGGCGCCCGGCCCGGGCAGTGCCCGGAAAGGCCGTTTCCGTGACTGAACTATCACTCAGGCGCATCTGACAGGCGTAGAGCCGGCCCGGCGGGACGACGTTAGAGCGGGAACTTGCCGGAGAGTTCCAGCGGACCGGCGCACGTCCATGCGGCCAGGCGCTCGTCGTCGGAGGGGCCGCCGGCCAGGGGGCTGGTGAGCCGCGGCCGGCGCACCCAGCAGCCTGCCTCCTCGGCGATCAGGGCCCCGGCGGCGAAGTCGTGTTCGTTGAGCCCGCGCTCACCGTAGGCGTCGTGCGTGCCGTCCGCCACGAGGCACAGGTCCAGCGCCGCGGACCCGAGCCGGCGCATGTCGGCGAAGCCGTCCATCAGGCTGCCGAGGCCTGCGGCCTGTTCCGCCCGCACGCCGGGATCGTAGTTGAAGCCCGTGGCCAGGATCTGGCCGGTCCGTCCGGGGACCGGGCCGAACAGGGCGGTCACCTGGCCCTGTTCCTGGAGCCAGGCGCCCTCGCCGCGGGACGCGTAGTAGGTGCGTCCTAGCGCCGGTGCGCTGACGACGCCGGCCAGCCAGACGCCGTCGGCGTCGGCCACCGCCACGGAGGTGGCGTAGTAGACGATGTTGCGGATGAAATTGGTGGTGCCATCGAGCGGGTCGATGGACCAGCGGTAGCCGCTGGGCTCCGCCGGCAGGACGGTGCCGCCCTCCTCGCCCGTGATGATGTCCCACGGCCGGGCGGCGGTGATGACGTCCCGGACGGCGGCTTCGGCGGCGAGGTCGAAGGCGGTCACCCAGTCTCCTGAGTCGCCCTTGTTGCTGACGTCCAGGGCCGCAGTCTTCCGGGTGGCCAGGACGGCGGCCCCCGCCGCGGCGGCCGATTTGGCCAGTTCGAGCAGCCCCGGAACGCCAGGTGCGGGAGGACCCGCGGAGTGGGAACTCATTCGCCGGCCGGCCCGTTCGCCAGCAGGGCACGGAAGCCGTCCTCATCCAGGACCGGGACGCCAAGCTGTTCGGCCTTGTCCAGTTTGGTGCCGGCGTTCTCGCCCGCCACCACGTAGCTGGTGTTCTTCGACACCGATCCGGCCGCCTTGCCGCCGCGGATCAGGATGGCTTCCTTGGCCTCATCGCGGCTGAAGCCCTCGAGGCTCCCGGTCACCACCACGGTCAGCCCCTCCAGCGTCCTGGGCGTCGACTCGTCGCGTTCGTCCGCCATCCGGACGCCGGCGTCCGCCCAGCGGTCCACGATGTCGCGGTGCCAGTCCTCGGCGAACCATTCAGTCAGCGCCTGGGCGATGACCGGGCCCACGCCGTCCACGTGGGCGAGCTCCTCCTCGGAGGCCTGCCGGATGGCGTCCATGCTGCCGAACGCGGTGGCGAGGGCGCGCGAGGCCCGCGGGCCGACGTGCCGGATGGACAAAGCCACCAGGATCCGCCACAGCGGCTGGGATTTCGCTTTTTCCAGCTCCCGGAAGAGCTTGTCCGTCGTGGCCGTGGGCTTGGACGGGGTCTTGGTGGTGGCTTTGGTGAAGAAGTAGGGCACCAGCTCGAATTCCCCTGTGCCGGCGCCCTTGGAGCGCTTCTCCCGGCGGACACGGACGTCCGCGAGCTGCTCCGGAGTGAGGTCGAACAATGTCGCCTCGGTGGTCAGCGGCGGCTCCGCGGGCTCGGCCGGCTGGGTCAGTGCGATGGCGGCTTCCCAACCGAGGGCCTCGATGTCGAAGGCGCCGCGGCCGGCAAGGTGGAAGACGCGTTCGCGCAGCTGCGCCGGGCAGGACCGGGAGTTGGGGCAGCGGATGTCCACATCCCCTTCCTTCCCGGGGGCCAACGGCGTGCCGCACGCGGGGCATTCGGTGGGCATGATGAAGTCGCGGACGGGAGGGTCCTGCTGGTCCCGCAGCGCCAGCACCGGGCCCACAATTTCCGGTATCACGTCTCCGGCCTTGCGCAGCACCACAATGTCGCCGATCTTCACGCCCTTAGCCTTGACCACTTCCTGGTTGTGCAGGGTGGCCATTTCCACGGTGGAGCCGGCAACCTTGACCGGTTCCATCACGCCGTACGGGGTGACCCGGCCGGTGCGGCCGACGTTGACGGCGATGTCGAGCAGCTTGGTATGGACCTCTTCGGGCGGGTACTTGTAGGCCACTGCCCAGCGCGGCACCCGGGTGGTGTAGCCCAGGGCCCGCTGGGTGGCGAAGTCGTCCACCTTGATCACAATGCCGTCGATCTCGTGGGTGAGGCTGTGCCGCTTGTCGCCGTAGCGCTTGATGAATTCCAGGACGTCGGACAGCCCGGCCAGGACCTCGAAATACGGGCTCGTCGGCAGTCCCCACTCGGCCAGCTTGCGGTACGTCTCGGACTGGCTGGCGGTGTCGAGACCCTCGCGGGCGCCGATGCCGTGGACATACATCCGCAGCGGCCGCTTGGCGGTTTCCGCGGGGTCCTTCTGCCGCAGCGAACCCGCGGCGGCGTTGCGCGGGTTGGCCAGCGGCGCCTTGCCGGCCTCGATCAGGGCTTCGTTGAATTCCGCGAAGGCCTGCGACGGGATGAAGACTTCGCCGCGGACTTCCACCTCCGCCGGGAAGCCGGTGCCGCTGAGCTGCTGCGGGATTTCCTTGATGGTCAGGACGTTGTGCGTGATGTCCTCGCCGGTGGTGCCGTCCCCGCGGGTTGCGGCCCGGACCAGGGCGCCGTCGCGGTAGAGCAGGTTGACGGCCAGGCCGTCGATCTTCAGTTCGGTGAGCCACGACGGCGGGTTCCCGCCGTTGCCGAGCTTGGCGACCCCCGCCTCGGCCTTGACCATCCAGGCCTCCAGCTCCTCGAGCGAGAAGACATCCTCCAGGCTGTACATGCGCTGCAAATGCTGCACGGCGGCAAACGCCGCTGACACCTCGCCGCCGACTTCCTGCGTGGGCGAATCGTTGGCCACTAGTTCCGGATGCATGGCTTCGAGCGTTTCCAGCCGACGGTAGAGCTCGTCGAACTCGGCGTCGGAGATGATCGGCGCGTCCTGCTGGTAGTACGCAAAGCGGTGCTTGCGGACCTGCTCCACCAGGCCTTCATACTCCGCGCGGATGTCCCCGGACGGGACCTGCCCGTCGGGGCCCTGAGGGTCCGTGACGGGCCCGGGGGCTGCTTCGGCTGCTTCTTCAGTCCCTGCTGCGGTCTCTGCTGCGGTCTTCCCTGTGCTCACAGACCTATCCTGCCCTAGATCCCCGACATTGTCCGGTCCAGGGTCCGGTCTGGGGTCCGGTCCGGCCACAGATCGAACAGGTGAACACCTCGCCCGGCCCGGGGACGAATTCTGCGCCGGTGGAGAGCCGTGCTAGCCGCTGTTGACGGCGGCCAGATCGGCGGCCGGGCGGTCGCGAACGCCCAGTTTCGTGAGCGCGAGTGGGCCAAGGACGGTTCCGCTGAGGATGATGCCCGCGAAGATCAGGCATGAGAGCTGCCACGATCCACCGTCGTATAGCAGACCCGCCAGCAGCGACCCGGCTGCTGCCCCGAGCATCTCGGAGTTGGTCAGCAGGCTCATGCCGCGGCCCACGCGGTGCCGGTTGACCTCAGCTACGACTGCCCGCTGGATCGGCAGCAAGATCGCCCATGAGGCACTCGTGAGTACCCAGAGCGCGGCGATCACGAGCGGGCTGGGCGTGAACGCGAGGCCGGCCGCAGTCAGTGCCGACGCGACGGACGCGAGGACGTATCCCGTACGCCGGCCCCGCCGTTCAACGAACCGGTGCAGCGCTCGTGGCATAACCGTAAGCACGATGCCGCCCGGCAGGTAGATGAGTGCAATCTGGTAGACCTCCAGCTCAAGCGCCTTCTGCAGGTGAAGCAGCAGGAGCAGCGACACACCGGCCTCGGCGACTGCGGTCATCAGCGCGATCAGCAGCAGCGGGGCGAGGCGCCTGCCTTCGCCCCGGAACCCGTCCAACGGCTCCTCCTGCGGTGGCGCCAGGAACTTTGGCACGCGGAGCAGCAGGACCGCCGCGATAATACAGGCAACGGCGAGGGTCCCGAAGACCCCGCTGAAGCCGGTCAGAGGCAGCAGGACCATCGCTGGAATCCAGAAGAACCACGATCCGAGTGCTTCGGAGGACAGCAGCCCGGCCAGCGAGCCAGAGTCGCGATCGAGGAACTCGGCCGCGATTGCCCGGACCGCAATCCAAAAGAACGCGCCGCCGATACCGCCAACAATTGCAGCGGCGAAGGCGAGCGGCAGCGACGTCGCGACGGCGTAGCCGACGCAACTCACCGCGTAGAGCACGGCTCCTGCCGCACCCGCTGTCGTTCGCACCCGGGTGTCCACCAGCCAGCCGGAAATCGGACGTGCGATCACCGAGACGACGAGCTCGACGGCGACGAGGGCTCCGATCGCTCTTGGCCCGATGCCGAGTTCAATGCCGCCCCAGAGCGGGATCAGGAAGTCCATTATTTCCGCGGACCCTCCAATCAGGGTTGCGGCAGTGCCCGCTGCTTTCCTTCGATCCGGCTTAGTCCCCATGCCCGCGATCCTAAGGGACGAACCGCGAATTCGGTCTGACGCTGACCGCGAGGTCAGGCTGGCTCGTCCACGTTTGCAGTCCGGGCGTCGACCACGATCGCCGTGATGTTGTCCCGGCCGCCGCTGCGCAAGGCCGCCTGGATCAGTTCGTCCACGGCCGCCTGGGGGTCGGCCTCGGCCGCGAGGATGCCGGCGATCTTCTCATCGCTGAGTTCGCCGTTGAGGCCGTCGGAGCAGACCAGCATCCGGTCGCCGTCTTCAAGGGGAACCAGCCAGAAGTCGGCCTCGGAGTCATCCCCGGTTCCCAGCGCCCGTGTCACCACGTGCCTGCGGGGGTACACGGCGGCCTCGGCCTCGGTGATCTGGCCGGCGTCGAGGAGTTCCTGGACTTCGGAATGGTCCACGCTGATCTGTGCGAGCTGGCCGTGGCTGTACCGGTACGTGCGGGAGTCCCCGATGTTGAGGACAAGCCAGTACGGAACGTCCTGTTGTTCCACCACCACGACGCCGGACAGGGTGGTTCCGGCACGCGATCCGGTGGCGTGACGGATGCCCGCATCGGCCATGAGCAGGTACTCCTGCAGGATGTCCGCCGTCGCATCCCGGCTGCCGGTCTTGGACTGTGGCAGCTCGGCCAAGGTGCGCACGCAGATGCCGCTGGCAACTTCGCCGGCCTCGTGCCCGCCCATGCCATCCGCCACGGCGAAGACGGGGTCCGCGGCAATGAAGGAGTCCTCGTTCGCCTCGCGGCGCAGTCCCCGGTCCGTGCCGTACCCGCAGCGCAGTAGCGGTCCCTGTTTTCCGTCCGAGGGCGGGATGGGGGCGTCTGGCGATGGGTTCATGGCGGTCCTCAATACAGTGGTGCGCGGCTTCACTGGTGCGCGGGGGTTGACGGCGTTCACAACCCGGCCGGATCGCAACTGCCGGTCCGACTATTGCATACGCGCCGCTCAGCTGAGAAGCCCGCCACGGCCTGCCGCCGGGCTGATCCGGCGTTCAGTCCAGGATCAGGCCCCGGCCGCTGCCGGGCTGCAGCTGCACCGGGTGGATTTCACCGAACCCGCGGACGTCCTCGGCCGGCCGGGGCACCAGGACGAAGCGTTCGTCCTGCTCCAGCGCGGCCGCGGTCATCGAATCCACCAGCACGGTTCCAGGGTCCGCGAGAGCCGTCAGGCGGGCGGCGAGGTTGACGGTGGGTCCGTAGATGTCGCCGAGGCGGGAGAGGATGCGGCCCCAGACCATGGCCACGCGGGCCTGGGGCAGGATCTCGTCGTCGGTGAAGGCGCGGGACAGGGCCAGGGAAATCTCGGCGCCGGCCGCCGGAGTCTCGGCAATGTACAGGACCTCGTCGCCGACGGTCTTGACCAGCCGGCCGCCGCCGACCGAGATGATTTCGGCGCACTTGTTCTCGAAGCGCTGCACCAGCTGGGCGAGCGTCTTCTCGTTCATCCGGCGGGACAGGCTGGTGTACGAGACAAGGTCGGCGAAGCCGACCGCCCGGGCCAACGGCAGGGGCGCATCGTCCTCGTCGCCTTCGCGGCCCTCTTCGCTGGACTGCAGCCCGGCTTCGGCCCGGACGGCCAGGCGCTGCACACCGGCGTTGAGCTGGCGGCGCCAGGAGTAGGCGAGCATCTCCTCGAGGGGGTCGATCAGGTTCGGCAACTCGCTGACGAGCCGCTTGCGGGCGACGGCGTCAGTCACGCCATGTTCCTGGACCATGTCCTCCACGAGGGCCTCGATCTGCCACACCACCATCCGGTCGGTCATCTGGCCGATGGCCCGGGTGATGGAGATTGCCGCTTCCTCGGTGAGCTTGCCGTCGCGCACCAGGTCCACGATGGTGGACAGGGCGGCCTGGTCACGCTCGGTGAAGGCGACATCTTCATCCCCGAGGTTGGGAAAACCCAGGGCGCGCCAAAGTTTCCGGGCAGAGAGCAGCGAGAGCCCCGCACCGGCGGCGACTTCACGACGCCGAAGCTTGCGTTCTCCGCCCAGCAGCCGCGCTTCCAGGGCCTTGGCGGCGAGCCGTTCAGCGGACATCGTGCCGGTGGGCGGGGCCACGGGTTCAGGTTCGGCAGGTTCTTCGGGCTCGACTTCGTCGGGTTCGGCGGGTTCGTTGGGCTCGACTTCGTCGGGTTCGAGTTCGGGTTCGGCGGCGGGTTCGATGAGCGCGCCGGCTTGGGCGCCGAAGGCGGTCCCGGCGTCGCTGTCGGCGGCAGCCGAACCGGAGGCGTCCTCGGGCTCCCGGGGCAAATCCGGGGCAGCGAGATCGATGTCCTGGTGGACGTTCTCAGCGTTCATCTCTTCCACCTTCTCTCGTCTCCCACGGCCAGGCCTCGCCCGGGTTGTCGGTCATGCCATCGGCGCCGGACGCCTCGCCCTGCGGGAGGTCGTCGATGGCGTCCAGCAGGAAATTACGGAATGTCGCGACCTCCGGGACATCGGGGACCACCGTTCCAAGGGGGTACCCGGTCTCCAAGGATATATTCCCGGAGTGCAATAGGCGCTGCAACAAGGATTGCTCAATGGCCACATGCCGGACGGCGGCGAGGGGTATCTGTTCATCGCGCCGCCGTAACATGCCGTATCGGGCAACTATGCGCTGGCTGGTGAGGATGTAGCGGGTGGCATGCCACGCGATGACCCGCGGGAGACAATAGCCCAGCAGCACCCACGCCGCCAACGCCAGGCACACGGCGAGGAGCCAGGGCGTCCACTCTTTCGGGACGAGGGGGACGAGCCGCGCCGGACCGCCCTTGACAACCCAGGCGCAGGCGTACGCGGCCAAGGCCGGAACAACAATGAACATCAGCGCCGGGACAATGAGCATCCTGGGCTGGGGCCGGGTCACCACAATCACTTGCTCTCCCGGCAGGAGCACTCTACGCATAGCCGCTTTCTGCTCCGCCGCTGCCGGTGCCCTGGCCGCCGGTCCCGGCCGGGTTCCACGGCCTCAGGTGCACGACGTCGCCGGCGGTCACCACATGTTCATGGCCCGCGGCATCGACCACCAGGAGTGAGCCGTATTCGTCCAGGCGCGTGGCGTGGCCAATGATCTCGTGGTCGCCCGGGAGTTGGGCCCGGACCTGCTTGCCGAGGGTTGAGAGGAGGTGCTCCACGCGTTTGTGCAGCGACGGGCCACCGGCCATGCCGGCGGTGGGGTCGCCGTCGGCGTTGCAGAAACTCCGGTACAGGGTGGCGAAGCGGGACAGGTAGCTCTTCAGGAGCTCCGTCCGGTCCACTGTGTCGGGATTCTCCAGCAGCACGGAGGTGGCGGTGGGAACCGGGAGTTCGGGCTCCGTCAGCGTGACGTTCAGGCCGGCGCCGAGGATGACCGGCGGCGCGCCGCCGGCGCCGAGCGGGCCGAGCTGGGCCAGGATGCCGGCGATTTTCCGGCCCCGGACCAGGACGTCGTTGGGCCATTTGAGTTCCGCCGGAAGGCCTGCCGTTTCCGTCAGGGCCTCACGCAGGGCGAGGGCGGCCAGGAGGGAGAGCCAGGAGTACCTGTGGGTCGGCAGCGGCCGGCCGGCCGCGTTGACTGGCAGGAGCACCAGGGAGACGGAGACCGAACTGCGGGCCGGCGCCTCCCACCGGCGGTCGAGCCGGCCGCGCGCGTCGCTCTGGTACTCGGCGGTCAGCACTGACAGGTCCGGCCACGCGCCGGGTTCCTCGGTCACCCCGCGGAGGAGATCGGCGTTGGTGGAGCCGGTGGACTCAAGCACCGTCAGGCGCGGAATTCCGTTCGCGGACAGGAACGCCTCATCGCTGAGGGCACTCAGGTCCAGGGGCGGACGGTCCGGGGTTTCCTGCGCGGTTTCCATCCTTGAATCCTACCGAGGAAAGCGCACCGGGGCCCCGGCCGTCTGCCTCACATGCCTCCGCCGAAACTCCCCACCTTTGGCCGGGGTGTCCGGCGTGTCGGCTGGACACACCGCTGATTCCGGCGCCCGGACGCCAAATGAGGGGAAATTCCGCGGGGCAGACGGCCGCAAAACACCCAGCAAGTTCAGAGGAAGATGTCCGGGACCAGCAGGGCCTCCGGCGCGCCGAGGCTGTACGGGCTGAAGTCCGTCACCCCTGCCGCCGCGAGAACCTGTTCATCGGTGTAGAAGTTACCGCTCCGGCTGCCGTGGGCGGGGACAGCGTTGCCGCCGGTCAGCACGGCGTGGGCGGCGTCGGCCATGATTTCGGGGCTGCGGGCGCCCTTGACGATCATGTCGCCGCCGGGCATGTTGCGGATCGCCGCGGTGTCGATCAAGGTGCACGGCCAGAGCGAGTTCACACTGACGCCGTCGGCCTTGAGCTCCTCGGCCAGCCCCAGCGTGGTCAGGCTCATGCCGTACTTGGCCATGGTGTAGGCCAGGTGCAGGCCGGCCCACTTCGGATCCAGGTTCAGGGGCGGGGAGAGCGTGAGGATGTGCCCTGCATCGGATGCCCGCAGCGCCGGCAGTGCCATCTTCGAGAGCAGGAAGGTGCCACGGACGTTGATGTCCTGCATGAGGTCGTAGCGCTTCATGTCCACGTCGTCGGTCGAGGAGAGGTCGATCGCCGAAGCATTGTTGATGACGACGTCGATCCCGCCAAAGCGGTCCACAGCGGCGCCGACAGCCCCGGCGACGTCGGCGTCGTTGCGCACGTCGCCGACCAGCGGCAACGCTTGGCCGCCGGCGGCCTCGATCTGTTCTGCCGCGGTATACACGGTGCCCTCGAGCCTGGCGTGCGGCTGGCCGGTCTTGGCCATCAGGACGATATTGGCGCCGTCCCGGGCTGCGCGGAGCGCGATGGCCAGGCCGATGCCGCGGCTGCCCCCCGAGATGAGGACAGTGCGGCCATGAAGGGAACCGGCGGCCTGGTACGGCCCTGTGGCGGTGCCCGAAGCATCGTTGCTTGAAGTCATGCCCACACTCTAGCCGACCAATGTTACTGGCGGGTAACAAAGTGGTGAGGGAGCTTCGCGGCGGGAAAATTGTAGGTTCCCTACAGCGGCACCGGCCAATACCGTCACTAGACTTGCCAGCAGAGCCCTGCTTTTGTGGATTCCAGCCAAAGGACCCCACGCGACGGGCGCCGTACAACCTTGCGACAGAGCCGGAGAAACTTGATGAGCCACGATCTGACCACGACTGCGGGAAAGATTGCAGATTTCCGCGACCGCCAGGCCCGTGCCGAACAGCCCTCCGGCCCGGAAGCGATCGCCAAGCAGCACGCGCGCGGCAAGAACACCGCCCGCGAGCGCATCGACCTGTTGCTGGACGCCGGCTCCTTCGTCGAATTCGATGCGCTGGCCGTGCACCGCTCCACCGCCTTCGGCATGGAGAAGAAGAAGCCCCTCGGCGACGGCCTCGTCTCCGGCTACGGCACGGTGGACGGCCGCCCGGTCGCGGTCTACAGCCAGGATTTCTCCGTCTACGGTGGCTCGCTGAGCCAGGTCAACGGCGAAAAGATCGTCAAGGTCCAGGAGTTCGCGCTGCGCAACGGCTGCCCCGTGGTGGGCATCCTCGACGGCGGCGGTGCCCGCATCCAGGAGGGTGTCGCCTCCCTGGCGATGTTCGCGGACATCTTCCGCAACAACGTCCACGCCTCCGGCGTCGTCCCGCAGATCTCGCTGATCATGGGCCCCTCCGCCGGCGGCGCGGCCTACTCCCCCGCCCTGACCGACTATGTGGTCATGGTGGACAAGACCTCGCACATGTTCATCACCGGCCCGGACGTCATCAAGACCGTCACCGGCGAAAACGTGGACATGGAAACCCTCGGCGGCGCCCGGCAGCACAACGCCAACACCGGCACCTCGACTTATCTGGCCTCCGACGAGGCCGACGCCGTCGAGTTCGTCCGCGAACTGCTCGACTTCCTGCCCTCCAACAACCTCGCCGAGGCACCGGTGCTGGAGCACCAGCAGGAACTGGAGGTCGACGACGACGACCTCGCCCTGGATGCGCTGATCCCGGACTCGGCCAACCAGCCGTACGACATGCGCAAGGTCATCGAGCAAATTGTCGACGACGCCCACTTCCTCGAGATGCAGTCCCTCTATGCCCCGAACGTGATCATCGGCTACGGCCGGGTCGAGGGCCACACGGTTGGCATCGTGGCCAACCAGCCCATGCAGTTCGCCGGCACCCTGGACATTGCGGCCTCGGAAAAGGCCGCCCGCTTCGTCCGGCACTGCGATGCCTTCAACATCCCCATCATCACGCTCGTGGACGTGCCGGGCTTCCTGCCGGGCAAGGACCAGGAGTTCCAGGGCATCATCCGCCGCGGCGCCAAGCTGCTCTACGCGTATGCCGAGGCCACCGTGCCCAAGCTGACCGTGATCACCCGCAAGGCCTACGGCGGGGCCTACATCGTGATGGGCTCCAAGAAGCTCGGCGCGGACCTCAACCTGGCCTGGCCCACCGCCCAGATCGGCGTCATGGGCGCCCAGGGTGCCGTGAACATCCTGTACCGCCGCGAACTCGCCGCGGTGGCCGAGGACGGCGGCGACGTCGAGGCCAAGCGCGCCGAGGTGATCCGCCAGTACGAGGAAGAGCTGCTCAACCCCTACCAGGCCGCCCAGCTCGGCTACGTGGACGCCGTCATCGCACCGTCCGAGACCCGGATGCAGATCATCAAGGGCCTGCGCGCCCTCCGGGACAAGCGGGCAGCCCTGCCCGCCAAGAAGCACGGGAACATCCCGCTGTGAGCCCCATCCGCCCCCTAACCTCGCAAGTCCCCACCGGCTCCCAGCCTTCGCAAGCTCAGGCCGGGTCCCTCGCCGGCGTGGGCCCACGGCCAGAAGGACCCGCCGACAGCCTCGACTCGCCGCTTCTCTCAGTCGTGAAGGGCGAACCGACGCCGGAGGAGCTGGCGGCGCTGACCGCCGTCGTGCTGTCCCTGGGGCAGACCCAGCAGGCGGCACCGGAAAGCCCCGGCGTCCGGCACTGGGTCCGCCGGCAGCAGCTTCGGCTGGCGCCGAGGCCCGGTCCGCAGGCCTGGCGCCGCAGCCTGGGCTGAGCCGACGCGGTCCAGCGTCCAGGCAAGGCCTGCCCGCAGCCGAAATCTGCACGGGAGAGTTGCGCGCGAAAAAGTTCAGTGACTCTTTCATAACCGCGGCGGCCGGGCTAGTCTCGTCGGGTGACTACCGAAATCATCGCCTCAGACAACACTGCCCCCGCGCGCCAGCAGACGGCCATTGACGCCGTCGCCGACGCCTACACGGACACCCTGATCCGGCTTAACCCGAGCTTCGCCACCGAACTCGGCCTGCCCGGGCACGAGACGGAGTACCAGGACTTCTCCCCCGCCGGCCACGAGGAATTCGCGGCCGCCGCCCGCGAGGCACTTGCGGCGCTGGACGGGCTGGAGCCGGTTGACGACGTCGACGCCGTCACCCTCGATGCCATGCGCGAGCGGTTGGGCCTGCAGCTGGAAATCCACGAATCGGGCTGGGCCACGGCCGATCTGAACAACATCGCCTCCCCGTCCCAGGACATCCGCGCGATCTTTGACCTCATGCCGACGGATACCGCCGGGCAGTGGGAGCACATCGCGGGTCGGGCCCACAATGTCACCGCCGCCATCGACGGCTACATCGAGTCGCTGCGTTCGGCGATGCAGGACGGCAAAGTGGCCGCGGCCCGCCAGGTTTCGATCGTGATCGAGCAGGCCACCAAGCACGCCGCGGACGACGGCTTCTTCGCCAAGCTCGCCGCCGGCGCCAAGACCGCGGACGGCCCGCTCCCGGCGGAACTGCAGTCCCGGCTCGACGCCGGCGCGGCAGCTGCCCGGGTGGCGTACTCCCGGCTCGCAGGTTTCCTCGAGTCCGAGCTCCTGCCCGTCGCCCCGGCCAAGGACGCTGTGGGCCGCGCCCGCTACGCCCTGGCCTCCCGGGACTTCCTCGGCGCCACCGTGGACCTGGAGGAGACCTACGCTTGGGGTGTCCAGGAACTCGACCGCCTCATCGCCGAACAGGAACGGGTGGCTGGCGAAATCCGGCCCGGCGCCACGGTGGAGGAAGCCAAAGAGATCCTCAACAACGATCCCGCCCGCCAGCTCAAGGGCACCGACGCCCTCCAGGCCTGGATGCAGGAACTGTCCGACAAAGCCGTCGCGGAGCTCGCCGGCGTCCACTTCGAGATCCCGGACGTCATGAAAACGCTGGAGTGCCGGATCGCGCCCACCGATGAAGGCGGCATCTACTACACGGGACCCTCGGAGGACTTCAGCCGCCCGGGCCGCATGTGGTGGTCCGTGCCGGCCGGTGAAGACACCTTCACCACGTGGGCCGAAACCACCACCGTGTACCACGAGGGCGTGCCCGGCCACCACCTCCAGGTCGCCACCGCCACCTACCGCCGGGAGCTGCTGAACAAGTGGCGCCGCAGCGTGTGCTGGACCTCGGGCCATGGCGAAGGCTGGGCACTCTACGCGGAGAAGCTCATGCAGGAGCTCGGCTACCTCAATGATCCCGGCGACCACATGGGCATGCTGGACATGCAGCGCATGCGTGCGGCCCGCGTGGTGTTCGACATCGGCGTGCACCTGGAACTCGAAGTCCCCGAGCGCTGGGGCAGCGGCATCTGGACCTCCGAGAAGGGCTTTGACTTCCTCCGCGCCAACCTGCCGATCAGCGAGGGGCAGCTGAAGTTCGAGTTCACCCGCTACCTGGGCTGGCCGGGACAGGCCCCGTCCTACAAGGTGGGCCAGCGGCTCTGGGAGCAGATCCGGGAAGAGCTGGAATCCCGCCCCGGCTTCGACCTCAAGGCCTTCCACACGAAGGCCCTGAACATCGGCTCGGTGGGCCTGGACACCCTCAAGCGCGCGCTCCTGGGGTAAGCCGGGTTCCGTGGGCTGACCTGCACGGACAGTGGGCAGACGGCCGGTTGGGGCGACTATTCGCGGGGCGAAGTCGCCGCAGCCGGCCGTCCGTCTGTCCCGGGCAAATGGACCTTGGCCCAATAGTCGACTAGTCTCTGGGGGACACATTTTCTGGGCTTTTGAACGCCCGGGTCGGCGGCTGGGGCTGCGACTCAAGTGTCCGGTGTACCTTTGCCCTCCGGCAGGGCGCCGGTCATGCAAGTACCTCCGCAACTGCGGCATGGTCTTGCTGACTGTCAGTATGCGCGCGTCGTCCCCGCAGCAATTACGCGGGACAACGCCTATGAACCAGGCGCATGCATAGAGGTACCAGCACCTTGGTCTCCGGTGCGAGCTATTGACAATAGAATCCCGCGTGAACGAATAGCGCCAGCATCCCGGCGCTCCGCGAAGGAGCGCAGAGGAAAAGCCAGGCGCTGAGCTTCTGCCGGAACCTCGCTGAGGCATCCTGCAGCGGCTGACGATTGCCGGGCATACACAAGACCCCATATTGGAGCCCCTATGAGGAATATCGCCTCATTCCTAAGTCCACCGACCAATGACGCCGCGAAAGCGCGGACGCGGATCCGGAAGCGCACAGCGGCATCCGTGGTTGCGACGGCCGTCGTCGTGGCTGCGGCCACGCTTAGCGCCCCGGCACCCCTGAACGCCGCGACGCCGACTGCCACGCCCACCGCTACGACAACGGCGTGCAATCCGCTGCCCTTCAACCTCCCGGCGCCCGCGAACCGGCACACCTCGGTGAAGAAGGCGTGGGCCTACTACTTCCCGCCGTTCCCGCTCGCAGTCGACAGCCCCGACGCCACCCGCGACGTCTACCCGCGCTGGATGGACACCCACAACTCCGCCAACGGCGCGTACGACCTCCGGGACCGTCCGGCTGCTCCCCAGCGTGCAACCCAGACCACCTGGCGGCAGGCCGATTTCGAGAAGGAGGTCCGGCAGGCAGTCGGAGCGGGCCTGGACGGATTCATCTGGGAATACAACAGCTCCACCGATATCCGCTGGCAGCAGCTGCCGGCCATGCTCGCCGCCGCCAAGGCGGTTGACCCAGGCTTCAAGATCATGCTCAGCCCGGACTTCAACACGGCCGCCGGCTCCACCTCTGACAGCGTTTACAACAACGTCATGAAGGTGAAGGACGACCCGTCCATCTACCGGAACAATGCCGGCATCGTGCTCGCCCCGTTCTTCCCGGAACGCAAGACTCCCTCGTGGTGGGACGGGCTCCGGAGCCGCCTCGCCTCCTCCGGCGTCAAATCCAACCTCGTACCCATCTTCATTTCGTGGGGCGGAGGAACCCAAAAGACGGACTGGAACAATTCGGTGTCCGGGTATTCGCAATGGGGCACCCGCACCGCCAGCGGCGTTCCGACCCTCGCCAAGGAAAGCGCTGAAGCCCACCGCCGCGGCAAGACCTACATGCAGCCGGTGGCGTTCGAGGATTCACGGTCCTACGACGGGCGGTACTGGGAATCATCCAACAGCTCCACCCTGCGCGATTCCCTGGCCTCGGCGGTCACCAGCAACGCCGACTCCATTGCGCTCATCGCCTGGAACGACTACACCGAGTCCTGGGTGGCACCTTCCAAGGACCGCGGCTATGCCGTGCTGGACATGGCTGCCTACTACATTTCCTGGTTCAAGAACGGGGTCAAGCCCGCGATCACCCAGGATGCCTTGTACTGGAGCCACCGCTCGCACCCCACGAACGCTCCGTATTCGATGACCCCCATCGGTCGCAACGGCAAACCCACGCCGATGTACATCCCGAACGGTGACGCGGCGAAGAACGAAGTCGAACTCGTGGCCGTGCTGAAGACCCCGGGGCGTCTGACCATCACCCAGGGCAGCAACGTCAAGACCATGGACGCCCCGGCCGGACTGACCTCCTTCAAGGTTCCGCTCGTGGCCGGGACCACGCCGTCCTTCAAGCTCGCACGTAGCGGGGCGACGGTCCAGACAGTCACCAGCAACACCCCGGTGCGCTCCTCCGTGGCGTACCAGGACATGATTTACCACGCAGGCGGCGGCGTCGCAGGCACCTGCGCACGCTAGGCCCTCCCTGCCCGGGATGGCAGTTCGCGGCAGTGTGTCTCCAGAGCACTGCCGCGAACCGTCATCTCGCGCCTCACCGGGCGGCCCGGGCCGCCCGGCGACGAGACAATCACCACACCGCTTGCCGGAATAACTTCACAAAAGCCCCTGCCGGCGCGGCAAGCCCGGGCATTCCGCGGCGCGGGGCCACCCGTGGCGCCGTAACATTTCTCAACATCCGTTCGTCATGCTATTGGCAACGGTCCTAGCGTGTTCCGGTGACCACTCAGACAAGCACCCCCGCACCCGCTGGAAAGACCGGGTTCCAGCTGCCCAAATGGGCCGGCTCGTTCGGCTTCCAGATCATTGCCGCCCTGATCGTCGGCCTGGGCCTTGGCCTGCTGGCCAAGTACACCGGCAGCACCAAGGCCAACCCCAACGCCCTCGGCACCACGCTGCAGACCATCGGCTCGAGCTACGTCTCGCTGCTGCAGACCGCCGTGGTCCCCCTGATCTTCACCGCCGTCGTCAGCTCAATTTCCAACCTGCGCGCCGTTTCCAACGCGGCCCGGCTGGCTTGGAACACGCTGCTCTGGTTCGCGATCACCTCGCTAATCGCCGTGCTGATCGGCATCGGCCTGGGCGTGCTGCTGCAGCCCGGCGCCGGAACCGGCATCAGCCAGGAAGCGAAGTACGCCGGCAAGTCCGGTGACTGGTGGGCCTTCCTGACCGGGCTGTTCCCGAAGAACTTCCTGGGCCTCGGCGCGACCACCACCGTCACTGACGGCGTCGCCACCACCGCCGTGAGCTTCAACGTCCTCCAGATCCTGGTAATCGCGATCGCCGTCGGCATCGCCGCGCTGAAAGTGGGCAAGGCGGCCGAGCCGTTCCTGGCCCTGAACGCCTCCGCCCTCGCCGTCATCCAGAAGGTCCTCTGGTGGATCATCCGGATCGCGCCGCTGGGCACGATCGGCCTGATCGGCAACGCCGTGGCCGTCTACGGCTGGGACACCATCGGCTCGCTCGGCAAGTTCACCGTGGCGATCTACATCGGCCTGGCGCTCGTGCTGTTCGTGGTCTACCCCGTGCTGATCCGCAGCCACGGACTGTCCATCAAGCAGTACTACTCCGGCGTGTGGCCGGCCGTGCAGCTGGCCTTCGTCTCCCGCTCCTCGATCGGCACCCTGCCGCTGACCCAGCGCGTGACCGAACGAAGCCTGGGTGTCCCCCGCGCCTACGCCTCCTTCGCCGTGCCGCTCGGCGCGACCACCAAGATGGACGGCTGCGCGGCGATCTACCCGGCCGTGGCGGCGATTTTCGTGGCCCAGTTCTTCGGCATCCAGCTCGACTTCACCCAGTACCTGCTGATCGCACTGGTGTCCGTGCTCGGCTCTGCCGCGACCGCCGGCACTACGGGCGCCGTCGTGATGCTGACGCTGACGCTCTCCACGCTGGGACTGCCGCTGGCCGGCGTCGGCCTGCTGCTGGCCATCGACCCGATCCTGGACATGGGACGCACCGCCGTCAACGTGGCCGGGCAGGCATTGATCCCGGCGATCGTGGCCAAGCGCCAGGGCATCCTGGACGAAACGCTGTACAACGCGCCGCGGAACGGCGATCCGTTTAGCGACGACGTCGATGGCACCGCGGCCGTCGACCCCTCCGCCGCCGCCACTCCCGCGGCAGGACGGGACGAGCGGGAACTGGCTGACGCCAGGGCGTAACAACAGAACGAGTGTTCACCAGAGAAGTCCCCGGGAATCCCCGGGGACTTCTCTGGTTTTCCGGCTTCTTTACCGGCTTCGGCTTTAATCGGCCTCGGCCCGAGTCCGCCCGGACCTAGTGTCCGCCGATCACACCCTTTTCGGCGGCCTTGGTGACTGCGTCCGCTTCTGCCTGGGTCAGGGTGCCGTCCTTGACGGCCTGGTCCAGCCGGGGCTTCAGTGCCGCGGCGTGATTGGCCTGTTCCGCGGTACGCAATTCCTCCAGGGCAGCGGTGACCTTGGCTTCATCGATGCCGAGCGACTTCGCCAGGGACGCGGCCAGGGCCTTCTCCATTGCGGCGCGGTCCGGCTTCTGCCCTGGGGCCGGCGGGGTGGCCGGCCTGTTGGCTTCGCGGAAAGTCTTCAGGGCGTCGGTGACCTTCGCCTCGTCGACGCCGAGCTTGGCGGCGAGTTCTTTGGCGCGGGAGCCGAACTCCGCACCGCCGTGGCCGCGATGTCCACCGCGCATGCCGTAGCCGTCGGCGAAGTTGTTCCCGGGAGCACTCGAGCTGGGTGTCGGGGCGGGCGTCGGCGTCGTGGTGGCGGAGGCCATCCCGGCGACTCCGAGCCCTGCGCCCAGTGCCACGGCCGCCGCCCCGAGGCCGAGCGCGATTTTCGTTGTGCGTGACATCTGCTGTCTCCTGGATCTGCCGCGCGGTGACGGCGCTTGAAGCTGATGGTTCGTCCGGGGAAGGCTGCTCCACGAGCATCTCCAGTCTGCACCTGCCCCAGCAGAGATAGCTGTTTCCCAGCTTTCACTTTCCTGTGAATCCGGCAGGGACGCCCAGAGGGCAAAAAGAGGGCACAATGGCGGCAAAGGTGGATAGGCTCTGGGCATGCTGATCGTCACTTCGAATGACATCCCGGGCCACCGGATCGACGCCGTCTTCGGCGAAGTCATGGGCCTGACCGTCCGCTCCCGGGACATCACGGTCCAGCTCATGGCGGGCTTCCGTTCCCTGGGCGGCGGCGAGGTGCTGGAAATGACGAGGGCCCTCTACGACAGCCGGCAGGATGTCATGGCCCGGATGGTGGCCGAGGCCGAGCAGCGCGGCGCGAACGCCATCGTTGCCATGCGCTTCGATACATCGGCGATCGGGCAGAACTGGACGGAGATCTGCGCTTACGGCACAGCCGTTTTTGCCATGCCGCTCTCGCAGAATGAGCCCGGGGCAACGGGCCAGTCGATCTACCTGACCAATTCCGGCGACGCGGCAGCCCAGCTCAAGCCTTGAGCGCCGATCCTGCCAGCCCCACCGCCCCTGGAAAATACTTGCCCAGAGTGCAAACATGCACGTAGTGTAAGCGCGTGTCCCCATCGCCCTCCCCCTCCGCCGCCCACGCCGCCGCATCCGGCGACCTCGGTGTCCCCTCGCGCCGCGAACTGAACAAGGCCGCTACCCGGCAGGCCATCACGGACGCCGCCATGGACCTGCTCCGCACGCGGGGACCCGGAAACTTCACGGTGGAGGACATCGCCGACGCCGCCGGGATCTCCCGGCGCACGTTCTTCAACTACTTCGGCAGCACCGAGGCGGCGCTCGCCTCGGTGACGTTCGGCTTCCTGGACACGGCACTTCAGCAGTTCCGGCTCCGCCCGGCAGGCGAGCCCATCCTGGAATCGGCCCGCGCAGCCCTCGTTGAACTGGCCGATCCCATGACCGTCGCACCGGTGGCCGAGCTCTACAGCCTGGGCCAGACCAACCCCCAGCTCAGCCGCTCCGAGCTGGAAGCCTGGGACCACTGCACCGAACAGATCATCGACGCCGCCCGCGAACGTTTTGCGCTGGCGGCGGCCGGCGACGTCGACGAGCTCTACCTCCGCGCCCTCGCCGGCTCTGTCATCTCGTGCGGAAAAGCCGCCATGGATGTCTGGTTTGCCCGCTGCGGCGGCGACCTGGCCCCCGAGTCCCTGTCCGTCCTGCGCCAGCTCCTGATCGATTCCATGGGCCTCCTCGGCTCCGGATTCGCGTCCCACTCCCCCGCCACCCCTTCCCCAGATCGGCACTGACATGGCCCTGTTGCTCTACCGTCTCGGCAAGTTCTCCTACCGCCACCGCTGGCTCGTCATCTCCCTCTGGCTCGCCGTCCTGGTGGCCGTCGGCGGCGCGGCTGCGGCCTTCCACGGCACCATGTCCAACAACTTCCAGATCCCCGGCACTGAAACCCAGCAGATGGCGGACAAGCTGAAGCAGGAGCTGCCCAAGTCCTCCGGCGGCTCGGCCGGCATCGTCTTCGAGTCGCAGAACGGCCCGTTCACGCAGGCCGGCAAGGACGCGGTCTCGGCTGCGCTGACCAAGCTGAAAGCCCTCCCCGATGTTCAGGGCACCGTGGACCCGTTCGCCACCCAGGCCCAGCTGGACAAGGCCGTCACGGATCTTGCCGCCGGCGAGCAGCAGGCATCCGCAGGACAGGCGCAGCTGGACGCGTCGGCCGCCCGACTGGCCGCCGGCAAGGCCCAGCTGGCCGCCGCCGAGCAGCAGATGACCGCGGCCGGCATGTCCGCCGAGGCCATCGACGCCCAGCTTGGCCAGCAGAAGGCTGCCCTCGCCGCGGGCCAGGAGAAGCTCGACGCCGGGACCAAGGAACTCGAGGCCGGCGCGGCCAAGCTCGCCCTGGCCAAACGCCAGTTGGAGGCCTCGCAGGGCATGCGGTTCGTATCCGAGGACGGCACTGCGGCAATCGCCCAGGTCCAGTTCAAGACCTCGATCAACGGGCTGGCCCCCGCCGTGCGCCAGCAGGTCCAGGACGTCGCCCACGAAGTCTCCTCCGCCGGCGTGACCGCCCTGGCCAGCAAGGAAATCACGGAGGACGTTTCGGAGCTGTTCGGCATCTCGGAGATCCTCGGCATCGCCATCGCGGCGCTGGTGCTCATCGTCATGCTGGGAACCCTGATCGCCGCCGGGCTCCCCCTGCTGATGGCCCTGGTCGGTGTGGCGGTGGGCGTCGGCGGCACCTTTGCCCTCAGCGGCGCCGTCGACATGAGTTCCATCTCCCCGATGTTGGCGCTTATGCTGGGCCTCGCCGTCGGCATCGACTACTCCCTGTTCATCGTCAATCGTCACCGCGGCCAGCTCCTGGCCGGCATGGACGGCGAGGAATCCGTCGCCCTCGCCACCGGCACCTCGGGCAACGCGGTGCTGTTCGCGGGCCTGACCGTCATCATCGCCCTCGCGGCCCTCGTGATCCCGGGCCTTCCCTTCCTGGCCGTGATGGGCCTGTCCGCCGCCGCAACGGTGGCAGTCGCCGTCGTTGTCGCCCTGACCCTCACCCCCGCCGTGCTGTCCCTGATCGGGCCCCGGCTCATCTCCCGCCGGGTCTGGGCCAAGGCGGAAAAGCACAACGCCGCCCCCGGCCACGAGAGCGCGGACCGTGCCCGCGACGAACGCCGCAGCAAACAGGGCTGGGGCGGACTCGTCACCCGGCACCCGGTCCTGGCACTGCTGGCCGGTGTCCTGCTGTTGGGCATCGTGGCGCTGCCGGCCAGCCAGTTGCGGCTCGCGCTGCCCGACGGCGGGTCCGAGCCTGTGGAGTCGCAGGCGTTCAAGGCCTATGACGTCACCGGCCGCAGCTTCGGCGAAGGCATGACTGGGCCGATCGTGGTGGTGGGCGACTTCCCGGCCGGCCTGAGCGCGGAGGAAGCCACAGCCAAGCAGCTCGACGTCGCCGACATCCTCCGCGGCACTGGCAACGTCACCGCCGCCATTCCTGTGGCGCTGAGCGAGGACCGCCGCACCGCGGTGTTCCAGGTCATCCCGCGGGAAGGCCCGGCCAGCGCGAGCACTGTCCAGGTGGTCTCCGAGCTGCGCGCCGAAAAGGACCGCATCAAGGATTCCACCGGGGTCAGCATCGGCCTCACGGGCCAGACCGCCGGCAACGTCGACGTCTCCGCGAAACTCGGCGATGCCCTGCCCCCGTACCTGGCCATCGTCGTCGGGCTGTCCCTGATCCTGCTGTTGCTCGTGTTCCGCTCCATCGTGGTGCCTCTGCTGGCCACGGGCGGTTTCCTGCTCTCGCTCGCGGCCGCCTTCGGAGCCGTCGTCGCGGTCTACCAGTGGGGCTGGCTGGGAACGGTGTTCGGCGTCGAAAACCCGGGCGCCGTGCTGAGCTTCCTGCCAATCATCCTGATCGGCGTGCTGTTCGGGCTGGCCATGGACTACCAGGTGTTCATCACCTCGGGCATGCGTGAGTCCTTCATGCACGGGGAATCGGCCCGGCATGCGGTCCGCACCGGCTTCAGCCATGCCGCGTCCGTAGTCACCGCCGCCGCCATCATCATGGTCAGCGTGTTCGCCGGCTTCATCTTCTCGCACCTGAACATGGTCCGGCCGCTTGGCTTCGCGATGGCCTTCGGTGTCCTGGTGGACGCGTTTGTGGTCCGCATGACGATCGTTCCGGCCGTGATGTACCTTCTCGGCGACAAGGCGTGGTGGCTGCCCCGCTGGCTGGACCGGATCCTGCCGGACGTCGATGTCGAGGGCTCCAAGCTCCGGCCCGCGGCTTCAGCCTCAGCTTCGGCCGACAGCGAGCCCGAGCCGGAGGAGATCGGCGCGCGCTAAAGCCCGACGAGTTGCCCTAAAGCCGCCCGCTGATCATTCTGATCGGCGGGCGGCTTTTTTGTGCGTGCAAGCCTGGACAGCTTGAGATCCGTTCGACGCTCAAGCCGCCAGTGAGCCTGAGGGCCGCATACGCTTGAGCGTCTTCGCGCGATGGCGCTCGTCGCGGCGCTGGCGGCGGGAATACGCGCTCACTTCGCCGGCAGGCGATCCGGGCAGGGGTGGCGCGGTGGAGTGGTAGGTGTGGCCGGTGGGGGTGGTGAGTTCGATGGTGTGCCTCGCGCCGATGCTCGAGGCGGATCCGGGTGCGGCTTCGGGGCTGGGGCGTGCTTTCCAGCCGGGGGTTTCTTTGGTGTGGTTGCAGGCTTCGCAGAGGCCGGCGGCGTTGTCCGTGGTGGTCGGGCCGCCGGTGTGCCAGGGAATGATGTGGTCCAGGTGGCGGATGGGCGCGTCGCAGTAGGGGGTGCGGCAGGTGTCGTCGCGGGCCTGGATGAAGCGGCGGTGCCCGGGTGGGAAGAGCCGGGCGCGGGAGTCCATCCCCACGAGCTCCCCGCTCCCGGGGTGGGTGTAGAGCCGCCGGAGCCAGAGGTTGAACGCGGGGTCATCGCCGCTCCCTCCGGTGCCACCCGGTCCAGGGCGACCACTGTGCCCCGGACCGCCGGACTGGCCGTCACCGTTTCTGTCCGTGTTTCTGTCCCCGTGTTTG